>JAZUCQ010000026.1:0-2439 GCA_045639145.1 Clostridia bacterium
CTATGGGCGTTTCCGAGTGGGAGAACTTCGCATCCGGTACCCGTTCTGTGGCAAAGGCAATCGCAGACTCCGGCGCAATTTCCATCATCGGCGGCGGCGACTCTGCGGCAGCTGTTGAAACCCTCGGATATGCTGATAAAATGAGCCATGTTTCCACCGGCGGGGGTGCATCCCTTGTATTCCTTGAGGGACTCGAGCTTCCCGGCATTGCATGCCTTAACGAAAAATAATTAAAAATCATGTGGGAGGGGACAATCCCTCCCATACTCATGTTGAAAGGACGTATACTTAAAATGAACAAGGCAACAAGAAAAACAGTTATCGCAGGTAACTGGAAAATGAATATGACTCCTGCAAAAACAGTAGAATTTATTAAAGAGCTTGCTCCCATGGTTGCAGGTAAAAACGGATGCGACATAGTTTTATGTGTTCCCGCTATCGATATCCCTGCGGCTGTAGAGGCAGCCAAAGGCACAAATGTCAAGATCGGCGCTGAAAATGTACATTTTAAGGCATCCGGTGCATACACCGGTGAAATTTCCGCTGAAATGCTCATTGAGGCGGGCGTTAAGTATGTTGTTGTTGGTCACTCCGAGCGCCGTCAGTACTTCGGCGAAACCGATCAGACCGTTAACCTCCGTACTCTTGCGGCGGTAAATGCAGGTCTTACCGCTATCGTCGGCGTTGGCGAAACTCTTGAACAGAGAGAGCTTGGCTACACCGAAACTCTCATCAAGTTCCAGACCAAGATGGCACTCACAAATGTAAAGTGTGACCAACTTAAGAACATCATCATCGCATACGAGCCTGTATGGGCTATCGGTACCGGTGTTACCGCTACTGCTGACCAGGCCGACGAGGGCAACGGCTATGTCCGTGAGGCTATCGCTGAAATGTTCGGTGCACAGGCCGCAGAAGAAGTTACCGTTCAGTACGGTGGCTCTATGAATGCTAAAAATGCCGCAGAGCTTCTTTCCAAGACAAATGTTGACGGTGGACTTATCGGCGGAGCTTCGCTCAAAACCGCTGATTTCACTGTAATCGTTGACGCAGCTCAGTAATTTGATTTTACGTGGGAAGGCTGATTTTAAAAGCCTTCCCGCTTTTTTATACCCACATGATTTGAAACAGGCACTTGTCAGCTTTTTTGCGGCGAGTGCTTTTTTGTTCTGTACGCTTATATTTCCTTTGATTACAGTAAAATGAGGCTTGAAATCTTAAAAATTAGGATAAATTATAAAATAAATTTAAATTTCTTCAAAATAATATAGACATATGAGAAAAAAAGTGGTATAATGGATTTATTATGGGGAATTATCGCCGATTAACGGATAATATTACAAAACGGCGCCTATAATTCAGGATGTTAAGCAAGATTTAAGTAATCTTTTAGGATAAAAGCAACTGAAAGGAATGAAACGACTTGAACAGTAATGAGAAAAAGCCATTCGGGCATTCTATCAGGGTGATACTTGCCGTTGCAATTGCTGCGGTGTTTTTCGGGTTATATGCGATTATTGTAAGCTGTTCTAACCTTAATGAGCTTGCGGTGGGCGGCATAATGCTTATTTGTCTGCTTGCGGCGGAATTTATAGGACTGCGCTTATACGGCTTTTTGCGCTTTGGCTCAACAGCTATCAGTGATGAGAAAATTTCTCCGCTGCTTGGAAACATCACTCTTGACTTTATTTTAAAGCTGTATTTGCCTGTGGTTATATGTGATGAGTCAGGCAAAATTATTTGGTATAACAATTCATTTACCAAGACAGTAAATCCCAGAGAGGTGCTGTATGCCAAGTATATTGACAGCATCGCAGACACATCCATTGAGAAAATCATAGCGGATACTGTGACTCCTGCTGAGGACACCACTTCTGCAGACGGCATTGAGGCTGTAGCAAACGACAAGATTTTCCGCATTAAAGGCTACAAAATCGTATCTCAGGGCAAGAATTACGTTATAACTGTATGGAATGAGCAGACGGAGCTTCGACAGCTTGCCAAAAGACTTGCCGAAGAAGAAACAATAATTTCCTATGTAATGATAGATAATCTTGACGAGCTGATGCAGTTTGTTCAGGAGGAATACCGTTCTGCGGCGGCAGAGGTTGAGTCCATATTAAAGCAGTGGGCGGACTCTGTTGGAGGTATATTAAAAGAATATGAGCGTGACAAGTTTATATTCTTGTTTGAAGCAAGGTACCTTGAAGAATTTGTAGAGCAGAAATTCGATATTCTGGATAAAATACGTGAGGTGCGCATAGGTGAGGGAAGTATGCCTGTTACCGTTTCAATGGGTATTGCCAATGTGACCGGCTCCCTCTCTGACAAAGACAAGGATGCTCATTCTTCTCTTGAGCTTGCCTTGCAGCGTGGCGGTGACCAGGTTGTGGTTAAGAATGCACACAGCACCGAGTTTTACGGCGGAAGAACAAAGAC
>JAZUCQ010000027.1:0-12146 GCA_045639145.1 Clostridia bacterium
ATGACGGTCGTGGTATTCCGGTTGGTATCCATCCCAAAATGGGAATCCCCACCGTGGAAGTGGTATTCACCATTCTGCACGCAGGCGGTAAGTTCGGCGGCGGCGGATACAAGGTTTCGGGAGGACTTCACGGTGTTGGTGCGTTAGTTGTAAATGCTCTCTCTGAATATCTTGAGGTTGAAATTTCTGACGGTGAGCATGTTCATTATCAGAAGTATGAACGCGGTGTCAGCTGCGGTGCACTCCGTCAGGTGGGTGATACAGATAAGTCGGGAACAAAGGTTCACTTCAAACCCGATGCTGAAATTTTTGAGGATTTGGTTTACGATTTTGAGATACTTTTGCACAGACTTCGCGAGCAGGCGTTCTTAAATGCAGGTGTACGCATTATCCTTCGCGATATGCGTGATGATGTGCCCGAGGACAAGCGTGAAGTTGATATGTGCTATGAGGGCGGTATCCGTGAGTTTGTTACCTATATAAACCGAAACAAAGAGGCAATACACCCTGAGGTTATCTATGTGAACACCGTTCGCGAAACCTCTGAGGCTGAGGTTGCTCTTCAGTATAACGACGGATATACCGAAAATATGATTAGCTTTGCTAACAACATCAATACCACCGAGGGCGGAACGCATGAGGTCGGTTTTAAGACGGCTCTTACAAAGGTTATCAATGATTATGCGAGAAAGTATAAGTTCTTAAAAGACAATGATGATAACTTAAAGGGCGAGGATGTTCGTGAGGGACTTTCTTGTATCATCAGCGTAAAGGTTACTGAGGCTCAGTTTGAGGGACAGACCAAGACTAAGCTTGGTAACAGCGAGATGCGTTCTATCGTAGAAAAGATGGTCAACGAAAAGCTGACCGAATTCTTTGAAGAAAATCCCGCCATTGCAAAGATAATTGTTGACAAGTCTCTGACCGCGTCAAGAGCAAGAGAGGCTGCAAAGCGTGCAAGAGAAAATACCAGAAGAAAGGGTGCGCTTGAAAGTGCGTCACTTCCCGGTAAGCTTGCTGACTGCTCAGACAAGGATAACACATATACAGAAATATATATCGTAGAGGGAGACTCGGCAGGTGGCTCTGCAAAGCAGGGCAGAGACAGACGCTTCCAGGCGATACTTCCGCTTTGGGGTAAGATGCTTAATGTCGAAAAGGTAAGAGAAGATAAGGTTTACGGCAACGACAAGCTTATGCCTGTTATAACTGCTCTCGGAGCGGGATTTGGTGATGATTTCAATCTTGAGAAGCTTCGCTACGGCAAGATTGTTATTATGGCGCCTGCCGATGTTGACGGTGCGCACATCAGAACACTGCTTTAGACATTCTTCTTCAGATATATGCGTCCCCTTATTGAGGCAGGTCATGTATATATCGCACAGCCGCCGCTTTACAGAATTACCAGAAACAGAGTTCACAGATATGCATACAGCGATGCAGAGCTGCGTGAAATTCTTGATAGTATGGAGGAGGGTAAGCAGCCTACAATCCAGAGATACAAAGGTCTTGGTGAGATGGACCCAGAACAGCTTTGGGAGACTACCATGAACCCCGAAACAAGAATTATGCTGAGAGTTGACCTTGAGGACGCACGCATGGCAGACGAAACATTTACAATTCTTATGGGTGACAAGGTAGAACCCAGACGAAAGTTTATAGAGGAGTATTCCTCAACGGTTGTAAACCTGGTTATTTAAAAAAGTGGGAGATTTTTGCGATGATAAAGATAGAGAAAGGCGTTGTCATGAATTTTGAAGGGGCAATCCGCGGTGCGAGAAACCCCATGAACAGCTGGGATAAGATGGACAGCTTCTATGACAGTGACGGCAATTATGTACTTGGTGAAAATGACTTAGGTCTTGCAAAAAGACTCTGCAAGGCAGGCAGTGACCACCGTAAATTTATCAGACAAATTCTTGTGTCTGTGGATATAACCGCACCTCTTTACTGGTGGAAGGAGTTTGACACATACAAGGTTGCGACGGTTGCAAATTCTACAAGCACGATGCACAAAATTCACAGCAAGCCTTTTGAGCTTGAGGATTTCAGCTGTGATAAGCTGACCGAACCTGCAATGGAGGCACTCAAAAATCTGCTTGTGTATCTTGAAGAATGCAGACAAAAGTTTGTGGAGACACGCGACAAGGCGGAATGGTATAATATAATTCAGCTTTTGCCTGAAGGATATAACCAGAAGAGGACCGTTACGATGAATTACGAAAACCTGCTCAATATGTATTACGCGCGGCGCAGTCACAAGCTTGAAGAATGGCATACTTACTGCGATTGGATTTTATCCTTGCCTTATACAAAAGAGTTGTTTTTAACCAATGACGGCAAGAGTCTTGACAAAAATGAATAAATGTATTATTATATATTTGTAATTTCTCTGATGAGAGCTGAAAGAAATGGCTTTTACAATTAACGATGCCTGCACTATGTGCGGTGCTTGCGCTGGCGAGTGTCCTGTTGCTTGTATTGCAGAGGGTGACGGCAAGTATGTTATCAACGCAGATGAGTGTATCGAGTGCGGTAGCTGCGCAAGTGTCTGTCCCGTAGACGCTCCTCAGGCATAAGTTTAATGTACATTGATAAGGCACGCTGAGCGGCGTGCCTTATTTTTTCGATAAAGAGGTAGATTTATGAATAAACAAATACTTACAGATGGAATAGCCGCTCTCTCCGGAGAGATAACAGAAAAACAGATTGAACAGTTTGAGAGATATTCAAAGCTGTTGGTCGAGTGGAACGAAAAAATGAACTTGACCGCTGTGACCGACCCCGACGGAATATCCGTCAAGCATTTTCTTGACAGTATTCTGCCGCTCTTTTTTGTTGATATGAGCGGAATTGGGACCATTGCCGATATTGGCACGGGCGCAGGCTTTCCGGGACTTCCCATAAAGATAATGATGCCCGATGTGCATATGACATTAATTGACTCTTTGAATAAGCGCGTAAACTTCCTGAACACTGTTTCGGAAGAAATTGGTATTGATGGCATAACCTGTATTCACGGCAGAGCGGAAGAGCTTGGCAGGAACAGGGATTTTAGAGAACAGTTTGACGCGGTTGTGTCGCGTGCAGTTGCAAATATGACGGTTCTGTGCGAATACTGCCTGCCCTATGTTGCAGTCGGCGGAGTGTTTATTGCGTTAAAGGCGGAAAATTCCGCACAGGAGCTTGATGCGGCAAGACCTATGATAGGGACGCTCGGCGGTAAGGTTGAGCAGGTTATATCTGCACCCCTGCCCATGAGTGATATCGTAAGGGAATTGATAGTAATTCGCAAGGTTGCGGAAACCCCGACCAAATTCCCCCGCCGTGCAGATAAAATAAAAAAAGGGTAAAGAGATTACCCCTCGGCATAGCCTTCTCCTCAAGGAGAAGGCTATGACGAGGGGTTAAACCGACATCATTCAATATCCTTAATATACACCTCAAATACGGAATTATCAATTATAAGGTTCATATTTTTTCCTCTAAGGTACACAGTGTCGCCTATGCTGACGCCGTGTGCGGCATCGTAACCTTCGGCGGATACGGATACCGTGCATGAGCCTTTGTTTCCGTCGTTCAAATGAGGGTCAACATGTATACCCGAAACAAAGCCAAGCTCAGTTCCCAAATCTCCGTCTGCGCATTGAGCGCCGACATTGATATCCCGAAGCAATTCAATCGGTGCTTCTTCGCACACATATGTGAGGGTAAAGGCTCTCTTTTCCTCGTCGCCTCCTGCTATCATACGATAGCCGAGAGCAAACAGACTAAGCAAGACTATTGCAATTATAATCAAGTCTATAATATTTAACTTCCAGATTATCTTTTTGTTCATAATCATTCCACTTTCTGTTTTCAATTTAATTATATTATACCTTTTAATTATTTGTATTACAAGAAAAATTTTAATATTTTGTTTCGTCATGTTTTATCGAATTGTGTATGTTTTTTGCAAAATACCAAAAAACTTTATCTTTGCAATCGGGTAATGTCACAATTTGCATATGGAAATAAATTGAAATTATACCATATATTGTGTTAAAATGTGTAAAAAGATACAATTTATTACAAGAAAGAGGGCAAAAAGATGCTTTTAGATTGCAAAAGAGAAGGAACAGTACGGGAAATAGAGAGAAGAGAACGGGAGAACATGGCTCAGGGAGGAAGCAGCTTTACAAAGTGCGGAGAGCTTCGGACAATCCCTATAAAAAATATTATTCCGAACCCCAACCAGCCAAGACGCGAATTTGATGCGGCGGCACTTTCGGATTTGGCAATTTCGATTATGGAACACGGGTTGATGCAGCCGATTTCGGTAAGGCAAAAGGGACCGTTTGACTACGAGCTGATAGCAGGCGAGAGACGGCTTACCGCGTGCAAGAGCCTTGGTATGAATTATATTCCTGCGATAGTGATGCGTGTGAGTGACACGGACAGCGCAGTTCTTGCACTTGTTGAGAATATACAGAGGGAAAACCTCAATTATATAGAGGAGGCAGAGGCATTCAGTACGCTGATATCGGAGCATGGACTTACCCAGGAGGAGCTTGCGGACAAGCTGGGTAAGGGGCAATCGACGATTGCAAACAAGATAAGAATACTCAGGCTGTCGCCAAAGGTTCGGGAAATCCTTACCGAGCATTCGCTTACCGAGCGCCATGCGCGGGCACTTTTAAGACTTCCTGAGGAAAAGCAGCAGCTCAGAATTTTAAAGATTATTACAGAGAGAGGTCTGAATGTTGCAAAAACAGAGGAGCTTGTCGAACGACTGCTTAAAGGTCCCGAAAGGCATACAGGCGAGCCGCGTAACATGCGGATGTTTAAGGATTTACGGATATTTACCAACACAATAAAGCAGGCGGTTAATATGATGCAGCGTTCGGGCATTGACGCAAAGGCACAGAAAAAGGAAAGCGATGAGTTTATAGAATACACGATTATCATTCCTAAGGCGGAAGAGACGCAGGAGTGACAAAAGTCAGATATGAGCATATATTGTTAGCGGAGATATTCCGCATGACCGCAGGCGGATATTGATTAAAGATTTGCGGTCAGAAAGGCTATGGGAAAATTATGCTTGCAAACTATGATACTATCGCGTACATAAAAGGAGGAACAGAGTATCCCAATATTATGGGGACAGTTGGTTTTAAAGCGGCAGCAGACGGAACATGGGTGGATGTTGATGTTAAAGGCTTGCCGAAATTCAGTGCGGCAACCGAAGAGACGCCGCAGGTTGGACCTCACGGGTTTCATATTCATGAAAACGCGTGCGGCGGCGGAGACTTCTCTGCTGCGGGAAATCATTATGACAGGGGCGGAAATCCTCACGGAAATCACACGGGGGATTTGCCTGCTCTTTTTTCGAGTCGGGGAAGAGCAAAGATGTTGTTCTTTACCGATAAATTTACGCCCGATGAATTGATAGGAAAGTCGGTGGTAATTCACTTATCGCCTGATGATTATATGACACAGCCGGCAGGCGGAAGCGGAGACAGAATTGCGTGCGGAACAATCGAAAAAGCGATGTAAATATTAAAAATTTGTTATATTTGCAAAAAACACTTGTAAATATGAGAAGCTTGCATTATAATAAAGCGTGGTATATTTTTGTATATCGGAGGTTTATTATGGGAGTTACATTTATCCCCGAGGGCTATAAGTCAGCTCTTGGCATTTATGATACACAGGCAGCGATTGAACTTATCAAAAAGACATATATAGGTTATCTGGCAGAGACGCTTAACCTTCGCCGTGTTACCGCACCGCTTTTTGTAAGTACACAAAGCGGTCTTAATGATAACTTAAACGGTGTTGAGCGTGCAGTTTCGTTTGACATTCCCTGTGCCGAAACAGAGGCTCAGGTGGTTCACTCTCTTGCCAAGTGGAAGAGAATGGCGCTTAAGCAATACAAATTCAGCGTCGGTGAGGGACTTTATACCGATATGAACGCAATTCGCCGTGATGAGGAGCTTGACAATATACATTCGGTCTATGTTGACCAATGGGATTGGTGCAGAATTATAACAAGGGAACAGAGATGCGAGGAATATCTCAAGGATACTGTAAAGGGTATCGTTGACGCTCTTTGCAAGACGCTTGATGAGGTAAAGAGGGTATATCCTGCAGTCAGCACCGAGATTGAAAGAGAGGTCACCTTTGTAACAACACAGGGGCTTCTTGACATGTATCCCGACAAGACGGCAAAGGAGAGAGAAAATCTCTTTACCAAGGAGCACAAGACAGTGTTTATTATGCAAATCGGAGATGTATTAAGCTCGGGAGAGAGACATGACGGGCGTGCCCCTGATTATGATGACTGGACCCTCAACGGTGATATCCTGATATGGAATGAGGTTTTGGGAGCGGCTCTTGAGATTTCGTCAATGGGAATACGCGTTGACGAGGCGGCGCTATCCGAGCAGCTCAAAAAAGCAGGCTGTGAGGACAGAGCAGAGCTTCCGTTCCACAAGGCATTGCTCTCCGGAGAACTTCCGCTTACCATCGGCGGCGGTATCGGTCAGTCAAGAGTTTGTATGCTTTTGCTTAAAAAGGCGCATATAGGTGAGGTTCAAAGCTCGCTCTGGGATAAGCACACGGTCGATGTGTGCAGCAGGGCAGGAGTTTCTATACTGTAATATGTTTTGATTATATAGTATTACGCAGAGAAATTATAAATAATAATCAGAAAACCGTCGGTCGCCCGGCGGTTTTTCTGACTTCAGTCGCAATGAATATGGAGTATTGCATTTTAAGCCAAATAAAAAAGTGTACAGCCAAGGCTGTACACCGAAAAACGCACAACTCTGATTGCTGCGACACAATTTTCAACCTAATTGATAGTATGAAATAGAGTATGCGTTTTTGCCTACCCTGACAAGGGGAGGCTTCAAATATGCCTCCCTCTGACGAGGGAGGTGTCACAGCTTGCTGTGACGGAGGGAGAGGATATAAAGTTTTAGGTATTACAAGATTGTAGGGGGCAATGCACCCCGAGGGCATTTCCTTGCTGCGCTCAGGGCACACACATCGCCCTGATATTGCGAATGATATCCGCAATGCAGTGTATACACCTCCTTTATAATGCCCAAAAGATGGCTTAATTCTCAGCTTTTTTTGTTTAATCTGATTGGGGAGGGTGGTTGACAAAAAAACTCATTTATTGTATAATAATCAGAAACGCTAAAATGGCGGAGTAGCATATAAAAACAGTTTTTTCGTAGTTATTATGCCATGCGTTTTGCAACAGACACACATCGGAAAGGAGCTTTTACATAGTGAAATTAACAGGTGCTGATATTGTAATTGAATGTATGCTGGAACAGGGTGTTGACACTGTATTCGGCTATCCGGGCGGCTGTATACTTAACATATATGACTCGCTTTACAGATATTCGGATAAAATCAAGCATATTCTAACCGCTCATGAACAGGGTGCGGCACACGCCGCTGACGGATATGCAAGGAGCAGCGGAAAGGTCGGAGTTGTATTTGCAACATCGGGACCGGGTGCGACTAACCTTGTCACGGGTATTGCGACAGCGTATATGGATTCTGTTCCGCTTGTTGCGATTACCTGTAATGTCGGAACATCAATTTTGGGTAAGGATTCTTTCCAGGAGATAGATATTGTCGGCGTAACAATGCCGATTACTAAGCATAACTTCCTCGTAAAGCGTGCGGAGGATATTGCAGATACAATCCGTGAGGCATTTAAAATTGCACGCACAGGAAGACCCGGACCTGTTCTCATTGATATTACCAAGGACGCAACAGGCAACATGGCAGAGTATGAGCGTGAGCTTCAGAATACCGACCCCGTTTGCACGGTTGATGCAACGGCGGCAGACTTTGCCCGTGCGGCGGAGCTTATCGAGGCGGCAGAAAGACCTCTTATCTACGCGGGCGGCGGAATAATTTCTGCAGAGGCGGCAGAGGAACTCAAAGCCTTCCGTGATTTGATTGACGCTCCCATTACATTATCGCTTATGGGACTTGGTGCATATCCTGCGTCTGACGAAAACTTTATGGGTATGATTGGTATGCACGGAACCAAGACAACCTCGCTTGCGGTTGGTGAATGTGACTTGCTCATTGCAATCGGTGCAAGGTTTTCTGACCGTGTTACATGTAACACAAACACATTTGCAAAGAACGCGGCAGTTCTGCACATCGACGCAGACAGAGCCGAGATAGATAAAAACATCAAGACAACACACAGTCTTGTAGGCGATGCAAAGGCGATACTTACAGAGCTTTGCAGAACCGTGAAACAGCAGAAGCACACCGAGTGGATGGAGCAGATTTACAGCTGGAAGTCAGAGTATCCGATGCTTGTTCCGGACTGTGAGCAGCTTACGCCTCAGGCGGTAATGGATATGCTTCACGATGCGGCAGGAGAAGATGTTATTCTCTCTACCGATGTAGGTCAGCATCAGATGTGGGCGGCACAGTATTTCAAGATAGAAAAGCCAAGGAAGTTTATCAGCTCGGGCGGACTTGGTACAATGGGCTTTGGTCTCGGTGCGGCAATAGGTGCACAGACAGCAAATCCCGACAGCGTTGTTATCAATATTACGGGTGACGGCTGCTTCCATATGAATATGCAGGAGCTGTCAACTGCTGCAAAGCAGGAGCTTCCCGTTATTGATGTTATAATCAACAACAATGTTCTCGGTATGGTTCGTCAGTGGCAGAGACTCTTCTATGAGAAGAGATTTTCAAGCACAACACTTGACAAAAAGACGGATTACGAGATGGTTGCAAACGGTCTTGGCGCAAGAGGCTATACCGCGACCACAAGAGCAGAGCTTGCAGAGGCGATAAAAGACGCTCTTGCACATCGCAATCAGCCGTCGGTTATCAACTGTGTTGTCGGCTCTGACGAGTCGGTTCTTCCCATGGTTCCTGCAGGACATTCGATTGAAGAACCTATTCTTGACATAGTGATTGATTAAGGAGGCAGCGCAATGAACAATAATATGAATGTTTTATCCGTTCTTGTTACCAACCATGCAGGTGTTCTCAGCCGTGTTGCCGGGTTGTTCTCAAGAAGAATGTATAATATTGAAAGCTTGTCTGTAGGCGTTACCGAAAATCCCGAGGTATCGCGTATGACGATTGTTACATATGCAGACGAGGATACCTTAAAGCAGATTATGAACCAGCTTGCAAAGCTTGTCGATGTCCGCGAGATACAAATTCTCGAGGGCAATGACGCGGTACTGCGCGAGCATGTTCTTGTTAAGGTAAAGGCAGCGGATACAGCAGGAATAATGAATATCTGTAATGTATTCCGCGCAAGCATCGTTGATATTTCGCCCGAGGTTATGACGGCAGAGCTTACGGGCGGGCCGAGTAAGATAAGTGCTTTTATCTCACTTATGGAGCAGTTTGAGATTTGCGACCTTGTAAGAACGGGTCTGACGGGTCTCAAGAGAGGATAATTATAAGTAAATAATTAACTATTCATATATTTAAATATTTTGGAGGAATTTAAAATGGCTAAGATTTTTTATGCAGACGATTGTAATTTAGGACTTCTCAGCAACAAGACTGTCGCTGTTATCGGTTACGGAAGTCAGGGACATGCTCACGCACTCAACCTTAAGGAGAGCGGCGTAAAGGTTGTTATCGGTCTTTACGAGGGCAGCAAGTCATGGGCAACTGCTGAGGCCGCAGGCTTTGAGGTTTATACAGCTGCAGAGGCAGCTGCAAAGGCAGACCTCATTATGATTCTTATAAACGACGAAAAGCAGGCAAAGCTTTACAAGGAGAGCATCGAGCCGAACCTCGCTCCCGGTAAAATTCTTGCTTTTGCACACGGCTTTAACATTCACTTCCAGCAGATTAACCCCCCGGCTGATGTTGATGTAATCATGGTTGCTCCCAAGGGCCCCGGCCACACTGTTCGCAGTGAGTATGTTGCAGGTAAGGGTGTTCCCTGTCTTGCTGCTGTTCATCAGGATGCAACAGGCAACGCTATGGACATCGCACTCGCATATGCCGCAGGTATCGGCGGAAGCCGCGCAGGCGTACTTGAGACTACCTTCAGACAGGAGACAGAGACAGACCTCTTCGGTGAACAGGCAGTTCTCTGCGGTGGTGTTACCGCCCTCATGCAGGCAGGCTTTGAGACACTTGTAGAAGCAGGCTATGACCCCCAGAACGCTTACTTTGAGTGTATCCACGAGATGAAGCTCATCGTTGACCTTATCTATCACGGCGGATTTTCCGAGATGCGTTACTCTATCTCTGATACTGCGGAATACGGTGACTATGAGATTGGTAAGAGAATTATCACAGACGAGACTAAGAAGGAAATGAAGAAGGTTCTCGAAGAAATTCAGGACGGTACTTTTGCAAGAAACTGGATTGCAGAAAATGCAGTTAATCGTCCTCACTTCAACGCAACAAGAAGAATTAAGGCAGAGCACCAGCTTGAGAAGGTTGGAAAAGAGCTCCGCAAGATGTATTCTTGGAACGACTAATTTTTTAAAACCCCAAGGGGCAGGGCATTGCCCTGCCCCTTGTTGTATGATTTTATGCGGAACGAATAAATCTGTTCTCTGCAATATAACAGGGAATGCATTTATGCATTCCGTATAGCAACTAAACCCGAAAGGATGATAACAATGAATAGTGATAACATAAAGGCAGGCTCTGCGAGAGTTCCGCACCGTTCACTGCTTAAGGCACTCGGTCTTACAGACGAAGAAATCCGCAGACCAATGATTGGTGTTGTAAACTCACAGAACGAAATCGTTCCCGGTCATATTCATCTTGACAACATCGCAAAAGCGGTAAAGGACGGCATTCGTATAGCAGGCGGAACCCCGATTGAGGTTCCTGCAATCGCAGTATGTGACGGTATCGCAATGGGACATGAGGGAATGAAGTATTCGCTTGTGTCGCGTGAGATTATAGCAGACTCGGTCGAGATTATGGCAAAGGCGCATCAGTTTGATGCACTTGTTTTAATTCCCAACTGCGACAAGGTTGTTCCCGGTATGCTTATGGCGGCGGCAAGACTTAACATTCCTGCAATCGTAGTCAGCGGCGGACCTATGCTCTCGATGAAGTTCAAGGGCGAATATCGCGACTTTAACACAGGCATGGAGGCTGTCGGTGCATATAAGGCAGGACAGATTAACGAATGTCAGCTTGGCGAGCTTGAGAATGCGGCATGTCCTACCTGCGGTTCATGCTCGGGTATGTTTACTGCAAACTCAATGAACTGTCTCTCTGAGGTTTTGGGTATGGCTCTTCCCGGCAACGGAACAATTCCTGCTGTATACTCCGAGAGAATTCGTCTTGCAAAAGAGGCGGGAATGAAGATTATGGAGCTTCTCGAAAAGGATATCAGACCGAGAGATATTATGACTGCAGACGCTATATACAACGCTCTCCGTGTTGATATGGCTCTTGGCTGTTCGACAAACTCAATGCTCCACCTTCCTGCAATCGCACACGAGGCAGGGGCGGCATTTACACTCGACTATGCAAACGAGATAAGTGCTACAACACCTAATCTTTGTCACCTTGCACCGGCTGGCGGACATCATGTTCAGGATTTGTATGCGGCAGGCGGCGTGACAGCTCTTATGAACGAGCTTTCCAAGAAGGATTTAATCAAAAAGAATACCATGACCGTTACGGGCAAAACTCAGGGCGAGAATATAGAGGGCAGAGAGGTTACGGATTATGAGGTTATCAGACCTGTTGACAACCCCTATTCACAGACAGGCGGTATAGCAGTTTTAAAGGGTAACCTTGCTCCCGATGTTTCGGTTGTTAAGAGGTCGGCGGTTGCAGAGGAAATGCTTGTACACGAAGGACCTGCTAAGGTGTTTGACAGCGAGGAAGAGGCAATTTCTGCAATTTATAACGGCAAGATTGTAGCGGGCGATGTAGTTGTTATCCGTTACGAGGGCCCCAAGGGCGGTCCCGGTATGAGAGAGATGCTCTCGCCGACATCTGCAATCTGCGGAATGGGACTTGACAAGGATGTTGCACTTATTACAGACGGCCGTTTCAGCGGAGCAACACGCGGCGCAGCTATCGGTCATGTATCCCCTGAGGCGGCACTCGGCGGCACAATCGGCTTGGTACGCGACGGAGATATTATCTCGATTGATATACCA
>JAZUCQ010000028.1:0-15806 GCA_045639145.1 Clostridia bacterium
TCATAATTTTTTCGGTCTTCTATGTACATGAGATAACAATAAATTGCTAATGCTGTTGCGCTTAAATCTAAATTCATAACATAGTTTGAGAGTATAAAACAATTACTCAATTTGTTTTGTTGGTTATATAAATAATTCATCTGAATCCTCCTTTCGAAAGATGTCAGTTGTCTCATCAACTCCATATTCAATTTTCTTAAGTTCTTCTTCGTTATACTTGAGAAGGTCATACAAAACTGAGATAAGATATGAGACAGTATCAATATTTTTCTTCTGCCAGATGCCATTGATTTTTTCTCTCGGTAGTCTGTTATCTGCACAGGCAATATGCTCGTAGCTGATATTTTTTAATCGCTCTCGAACTTTTTCTTGCGGAATTTTTTCGCCGTAAACTTTTATGTATTTTTGACGATACATTCTTTCTAACGCTTCTTCAAAATCAATTTTTAATTGACCTTCAAGTTCATATGTTTCTGCCTGATCCATCAGCCTCTCTATTGATGATGATTGATTATTTATAAAATTTTTAATATTTATATTTGAGTATTTATATAGTCCGTCCTGCATACTATCCGGTTCTTCAGGAAGACTATCACGATGTCCTTCGGAAATACCATCCATAGTCTTTTCGGCAGACTGTTTTTCATCTTCATAGTATTCCTGACATACTGTGTAGAGATTAGAGCCTTTTCCACCACGACCTCTTGTGCGATTTTCTTTTTCAATATAACCTAAATCGATAAGGCGATTGATTATATTTGCTGTTTTGGAACGGCTGATTTTCATATTGGCAGCGATGGTGGAGTAGGAAGGAAAACATATATTTTCCTCATTAGATAATTTGCATAAATAACATAGCACTCTGAACTCGTATGTATCGAGTCTTGTGTCCAGAATTGCATCGTTGGGTATTGTTGTGAAGTTGACTTTTAGTTTTTTCATATTGGCCTCCTTAATTCCAAAACAAAAAGCACAGAGCATTTTTAACTCTGTGCTTTGGAACTGATTTTGAATTAAGGGCTGGGGTTCAACTCCTTACGAAAAACCTTCGACAGTAACGAAAATAGTGTTTTAGAGGAACACCACTTGAACCCTGAAAAACCGCATGAAAAAGCGTGATGACACTACCGACAGTAATATCATCACGCTACTATGGTGGAGATGAGGGGAATTGAACCCCTGTCCGAAGAAGCGTCCCCACAGGGCGCTACGAGCGTAGCTTGTGATTTAAATTCCCGATTTTTGGCGGCTCACAAGCAAGCCTCCAAAATCGGTAGCTTCATAAGTTCATGGCAAAGTCAAAGCTTTCTCTGCTCACGGGCACCGCTTAGATGATACGCTGCACTGCGGGCGCGGTAACCGCAGGAGCGCAGCTGCGTTAATTAGGCAGCGTAAGCTAAATTATTGTTAGCGTTTAATTTTAAAAGTTGGGTTTTTTGACGCAGCACCCGCTGCGGCTCGCTCCCTGGGTCTCCGCGACCCCGTCGAAGCCTTTACATCCCCGTATCTACGCCGCAAGCGGCGTTATTTTACTTCATATCGTTTATCCAACGGATTGACATATCCATCCAGCTCTGCATAGACGGAACAATTCCGCCCTCGTGAACAGCCGTAACAGCATCACCTGTTGACAAGCCATGCTCGCCTGTGGGATAGATATGTAACTCAAAGTCTACATTGTTTGCCTCTAAAGCACCCGCAAAGCGCAGCGAGCTTATAACAGGAACAGCCTGGTCTGTGCGAGTGTGCCAGATAAAGCAAGGCGGTGTCTCGGGTGTAACATGTTTTTCGAGCCATGAAAGTTCACGGATATCGTCTCTGCTGGCAGAAAAGTTATCTATTGTGCCCTGATGGGTTCTGCCTTCCTCGCCCGTGATAACAGGATAAGAGAGAATCAGACCTGCAGGCTTATTCTCTCCTTCTTTAATTCCTGCATGCTTGAGTACCTCGGGATGGCTGCAGTGAACACCTAAGCTTGCTGTTAGATGACCGCCTGCCGAAAAGCCGATGACAAAAATCCTGTCCTTGTCGATATTATTTTCATCAGCGATGCTCTTTACATAAGCAATCGCCTTTGAAAGCTCACACACAGCGGCGGGAAATCCTGACGGGGCAACCGAATATTCAAGAACAAAGCTGTGGAAACCTGCCGCACAGTAGTGCAAAGCAATAGGCTCCGCCTCTCTCTCGGAGGTAAACTCATATCCGCCGCCCGGGCATACGATAACTGCCGGACGCTTTTTCAAAAGACTGATTTTAATATTTCTTTCATCAAGAATATATGTTGTAAGAGTTGTCTGTCTGGGAGACGGCTCAACTCCCATTGCCTTATAATCTACATCAATATTTATGACCTTGTTTATCATTTGTTACAACTCCTTAATAATTGTTTCTCTCTTTCAAGGTTCTGTCCATATTACGCTTTGCATCACGCTCTGCCATGGAGGCGCGCTTGTCGTAATTCTTTTTGCCTCGGCAAATACCAAGGGACAGCTTAACATACTGCCCTTTAAAATACAGCTTTAGCGGTATTAGCGTCAATCCCTGCTGAGAGGTGAGTCCGATTAGCTTGTTTATCTCTTTTTTATGGAGGAGAAGCCGTCTTTGACGCAAAGGCTCATGATTAAAGATACTGCCTTGCTCATAAGGACTTATATGCATGCCGATAATGAAGGCTTCGCCTGTTTTGACAGAAACATAGCTGTCCTTAAGATTAACGCGACCGGCACGGATTGACTTTACTTCGGTGCCGACAAGCTCGATGCCTGCTTCAAGCTCATCATCGACAAAGTAATCATGGTATGCCTTTTTGTTTTGTGCGATAGTGCCGGGACTGCTTTTTGCCATAGTGGCTCCCCCTTTCTGCCGAGGATATCCGCTAAATAGATTATTACTGTTTACCGATATATTATACGCAGAAAAGCTAAAAAAGTCAAGGGGATTTAATTTACTGAGCAAACAAAAACTGTTTAAAAAGCCAAATGTGGTAACGGTTGACAAAACCTGAAGAAATTATTATACTATAGTTATACATTAAATTATTAAAGGAGCAATAAGAATGACTAAACCTGTTTTATTAAAGCCGGCATTTAAGGACTATCTTTGGGGAGGAACAAAGCTTCGGGATATATATGGAAAAGAATGTAATATGACTCCGATTGCAGAAAGCTGGGAGCTGTCTGCGCATGAGGATGGGCAAAGCATTGTGGCAAGCGGAGAGTATGCAGGACTTACATTGTCTGAATATGTAGAAAAGTGCGGAAGAGAAATCCTCGGCAGCCGCGGAATGGAATTTGATAAGTTTCCCGTTTTGATAAAGTTTATAGATGCAAAGGGATATCTTTCAATCCAGGTTCACCCTGAGGACAGTTATGCGCTTGAGCATGAGGGGGAGTACGGAAAGACAGAGGTTTGGTATGTAATGTCAGCCGAGGAAGGTGCGGCTCTGTACTATGGCTTTAAAGAGGAAATCGCTAAGGAAGAATACCGCAGACGGATAGAGGATAACACGATTTGTGATGTGCTCAACAAGGTCGAGGCAAAGCCGGGTGATGTGTTCTTTATTCAGCCGGGAACGGTTCATGCTATCGGTGCAGGACTCTTGATTTGTGAGATACAGCAGAATTCAAACACTACATACAGAGTATATGATTTCGGCCGCAAGGGTGCGGACGGAAAACCGAGAGAGCTGCACATCGACAAGGCGATTGATGTATCAAGACTCACACCGTCAGAGGCTGCCGACACAAGCACGGGCACAGAGGAAAAGAACGGATATACATCGAGAACCATTGCAAAGTGCAAATATTTTACATCTGAGCGTATTATGGTTGCGGAAAGGGCAGAAATTCCCGTTGATAAATCAAGCTTCCGTTCTGTGGTGATAACAGACGGCAATGCTGTTTTGAAGATGAATAATACTCAGCTTGACCTAAAGGCAGGTGACAGCGTATTTGTTCCGGCACAAGAGGGAAAAATTGAGATTATTGGTAGCTGCGGAATGTTGTTGTCATATGTATAAATGATTATTGCATAAACTTGTAGGGAGTGACCCCGTCACTCCGTAAAAGATTTAATAGGTGATATAATGGGAATTACAGAACTTTTTATACTTGCTGTAGGACTGTCCATGGATGCTTTTGCCGTGGCGGTCTGTAAGGGCTTGTCACTCAAAAAAACAAATCTAAAAAGCTGTGCATGGGTGGGGCTATGGTTCGGAGCTTTTCAGGCACTTATGCCATTTATCGGATACCTGCTCGGTGCGAGGTTCAGTGATAAAATTGCGGCGGTTGACCATTGGATTGCATTTGTACTGCTCGGGTTAATCGGGGCAAATATGCTCAAAGAAGCATTTTCCAAGGAGGAGGAAGGCGCGGACTCAAGTCTTTCTCCCAAGGCGATGTTTCCGCTTGCGGTAGCAACAAGCATTGATGCATTGGCTGTCGGAGTTACGCTTGCGTTTTTGAATGTGAATATCACAGCGGCTGTTTTGTTTATCGGTGTGATAACATTTATAATCTCGTCCTGTGGAGTTAAGATAGGCAATGTGTTCGGTGTAAAATATAAATCTAAAGCCGAAATCACGGGCGGAATTATACTGATTGTTCTCGGAATAAAAATATTAATTGAGCATCTTATGGGATAATTTTAAAAAGCTCTCTGCAAATCAGCAGAAGAGCTTTTTTGATGAAAATTGAAATTTTGTATTGACATGCAGTATAAAATATGTTATTATGTATAAGCTGTTTGTTTTGTGGTCCGGTAGTTCAGTTGGTTAGAATGCCAGCCTGTCACGCTGGAGGTCGTGGGTTCGAGCCCCATCCGGATCGCCAATGCTGCCCTAGCTCAGTAGGTAGAGCACTTCCTTGGTAAGGAAGAGGTCGGCGGTTCAAATCCGCTGGGCAGCTCCATTTAAAAAAGACAGATTTCAATCTGAAATCTGTCTTTTTTCATGCGTTTATTCTGCATC
This sequence comes from Clostridia bacterium, assembly GCA_045639145.1. Taxonomy (GTDB): domain Bacteria; phylum Bacillota; class Clostridia; order Monoglobales; family Monoglobaceae; genus UMGS1820. Next base: position 4,970 of record JAZUCQ010000028.1, read on the forward strand.
GGGGTCATCGGATGCAGGGTTTAAATACGGGTTTTGGGGAGTATTTTCCGTGTTGCGACGCTCACCGTTATCTTTGCTTTGCTTGTTTTTGTTACCCCTGCGTCTGTTATCGCGTCTGCGATTTTTGTTTGCCTTTTGTTCAGAATTATTTTCAGTCTGTTCGGACGGCTCTGCTTGTTTCGGTACAAGTTCCTGTTCTGTCTCGGTTGCCTCGGGTTGTGTTTTTTTGCCGCTGAACTTGAACTCACCAAGCTTGTATGTGGCAAATCTGAAGTTCTCTCCATCCTCAAACTTTACTTTGATTTCGCCCTTTAAGGTTGCAACCTCGGTAACAATTCCCTTACCGTCGGCTGTTTCTACAACCGCACCCTTGTGGGGAAGCTTTTTGAGCATATCGTCATAGGCGTTCTGCTCGTATTGCAGACAGCACATAAGTCTGCCACAGGTTCCCGAAATCTTTGTCGGGTTGAGCGACAAGCCCTGCTCCTTTGCCATCTTGATTGAGACGGGGCGGAAGTCATCTAAAAATGTTCCGCAGCAAAGGTATCTGCCGCAAATTCCGTAGCTGCCAAGCTGCCTTGCCTCGTCTCTTACGCCAATCTGGCGAAGCTCTATTCGTGTGTGGAATATACCTGCCAGAGTTTTTACCAAGTCTCTGAAGTCAACGCGTCCGTCCGCAGTAAAGTAAAAAAGAATTTTGCTCCTGTCAAATGTATATTCGACATCAACAAGTTTCATATCAAGCTTGTGTTCGCGTACCTTTTCGGCTGCAATCACAAATGCTTCCTTTTCCTTTTCTTTGTTCTCAGCAACCTGCTTAAAATCCTCTTCGGCTGCAATGCGGATAATAGGACGGAGAGGCGGTACGATTTCGGAATCGTCAACCTCTTTGTTTTCCATAACAACATGTCCCATTTCGACACCTCTTGCCGTTTCGACAAGTATTTTGGTGCCTACATTTATGCTCTGACCCTTGGGGTCAAAATAATAAATCTTTCCTGCGTTATTAAAACGCACTCCTATAACTTCTACCATGTATTTCCTCCCAATATTCCGTTGCCATACATTGCACGGCAATCGGGTAATTTGCATTTCTGTTTATTGCCAAAGTATACTTTGGTATAATCTCATTCATATTAACCGCTGCTTTTTTTGTAATTGCAGAGCAAAAGCTTTGCAGCTGTTCGGTTTTGTCGGCATTGAGAATATTGTCGCTGCCTGTTATTCCAAGCTTTATATTCAGAACATCTCTTGACCAATCAGACATTATGCCAAGAATAAAACCGATATCCGCTTTGTTTTGTTTCAGATACTTTATGAAATCATACAGCGGAACGAAGCCGCTGCCGCAAAGCCTTGTCAAATGATTTAAGACACGCTCTCTCTGTTCAATCGTTTCATTGTCTTCGGTCAGGGCAAGTGCTCTTCCTATACTGCCGCCGCTCAATACCGCGAGTGTTTCGGCACGGGATTTATCCGCTATGCCTCCGTTTATAAGGTAATCGGCAACTTCTTTTTGAGAGAGCGGATTTAAGCGTATAAGCTGTGCTCTTGAACGGATTGTCTGCAAAAGTGAATTTGCGTTTTCCGCTATCAGTATTATGGTGCAGTACTCGGGCGGTTCCTCAAATACCTTAAGCAGACTGTTTTGTGCAGGTTCCTGCATGGTGTCTGCATTTGGAATCATATAAACCTTTTTGCCCGATGCATACGGCTTTATATAAATATCTGTCTTCATTGCCCGAATTGTGTCGACCAAAACGCTTTTCGACTGTTTTGACGGGTTGTAAAGCTCATTTGTTACAACTATTATGTCGGGATGATTGTCCGCTGTAAACTTTTCCTTGCAGCCTGCAAGCTCTCGTGCAAATTCCTTGGCAAGAGAAAGCCTGCCGACCCCAAAAGGTCCTTCAAAAATATATGCATGGCTTATCCGACCGCTTTTTACAGAGCCTGAAAGGGTTTGTTTTGCGGAATTATGACCGATTACATTATTCATTCCCATAAGCTATTCCTTTATAACATCTATCATATCTGCTGCTTTGTTTTTTATAATATATTCGACGGTGTCTGTGCAGATTGCCTGACCCGGGATTAAAACCGCAGCCCCCGGGGGACACGCCGATACAATGCCGGCACTTATCTTGCCGACGCTTTCGCGAATTTTTATCGTTTCATATTCCATATCATTTGCAATGTGCGGCAAGTAAACCGATTGGACCTTAGGCAGAGGTGTGTTGTTTTGCGCGGTTTCGCCCTTAAATCTTCTGCCGCCTATGCTGATAAGAGCATGAGTAAGTCGCTTAATATCGCCCGAGGTGTTTGAAACGGATGGGATAAACACAACATATCTTGCATCTGACATTTCGGGATAAATCCCGAATTCCTCACTCAAAAGTCGCTCTGCAAAGCTTCCGCTTATCCCGATGGGAGCAAAGTCAGCCACTATTCTTGATTTGTCACATACCTTGCCGATAGAATTTTCATCAACAAATTTCAGGTCGGTCTGCTCCTCAACGGTTGCCTTTAACAATTCAATACGATTTATAAGAATGTTCATTCTGTGCCTGCCGACCGTATTCATATACCGCGCCGATTCGTCAAGTGATGTCATGAGCATATATGACGGACTTGTACTCTGTATCATTCTGAGGGTTCGTTCAAGGCGGGCTTTGTCTGTGAAACTGCCCTTGCCAAGATGTAAAAACGAACACTGACCGAGTGCAGGTAAGGTCTTGTGTGCACTCTGTATACATATATCCGCACCGAGAGATAAAGCAGTCTGCGGAAGCTTCTTGCTGAATGAAAAATGTGCACCGTGTGCCTCGTCTACGATTAAAAACTTGTTGCAGCTGTGAAGTATTTGTGAAATCCTGCCTATATCGGAGCAAATCCCGTAGTAGGTAGGACTTGTGATGATTGCGCCGCAAATATCGGGGTGCTCGGCAAGCATGCAATTTACCCTTTCGGGGGAAATCCCCGTATAAATGCCCATGTTCTGGTCAAATTCGGGTGATATAAAAATCGGCTCAATTCCGCCGAGCGTGATTGCCGATATTACTGACTTATGACACAGCCTGTCAACCAGAAGCTTGTCGCCGCGCTTGGTTGTACCGAGAATTGCTGACCTCAAACCGAGGCTTGAACCGCCCGTCAGAAAGTATGTCTGCTCTGCACCGAATATCCCGGCGGTGTTATCCTGAGCAGATTTTAATATACCCGTCGGGTTTTGAAGATTATCAGTGCCGTCAAGCTCGGTCAAATCAATTTTAAATATATTTTTAGCAAAATATGCACCAATTCCCCGACCACTTTTGTGACCGGGGATGTGCATGCTTATCTTTTCTTTTTTTGTAAACTTTTTTAAATCCTTTAAAAGTGACATATCACTTAAAATCTTATTCCGTTTCTGATATACTCAACGAGATCGGAAATGCTTATTCTCTCCTGCTCCATGGAGTCACGGTGACGAACTGTAACGCATCCGTCTTCTTCCGAGTCAAAGTCATATGTGATACAGAAGGGAGTGCCTATCTCGTCCTGTCTGCGGTAACGCTTGCCGATACTGCCCGACTCGTCAAACTCACACATAAACTCTGCCGCAAGCATTGAGTAAACCTCCTGAGCCTTTTCGGAAAGCTTTTTGGAAAGGGGCAGAACTGCCGCCTTTATCGGTGCAAGTGCAGGGTGCAGATGCATAACGGTACGAACATCGTTCTTTTCTGCGTCAACAATCTCTTCGTCATAAGCTTCAACGAGGAAAGCGAGAGCAACACGGTCTGCACCGAGTGACGGCTCTACGCAGTAGGGGATATACTTCTCGCCTGTCTCGGGGTCGGTGTATTCCATCTTCTCGCCGCTGAAGTCGCTGTGCTGCTTTAAGTCGAAGTCTGTTCTGTCAGCGATGCCCCAAAGCTCGCCCCAGCCAAACGGGAACATAAACTCGATATCAGTTGTGGCATTGCTGTAATGCGAAAGCTCTTCCTGCTCATGGTCACGCATTTTGATATTCTCTTCTGCGATGCCGAGAGAGAGGAGGAAGTTCTTGCAGTAGTCCTTCCAGTAGTTGAACCATTCGAGGTCTGTGCCGGGCTTGCAGAAGAACTCAAGCTCCATCTGCTCAAACTCACGGGTTCTGAAGGTAAAGTTACCGGGGGTAATCTCATTTCTGAATGACTTACCTACCTGACCGATGCCAAAGGGAATTTTCTTTCTGGAGGTACGCTGTACGCTCTTGAAGTTTACAAAGATACCCTGTGCAGTCTCGGGACGGAGGAAAAGCTCGCTCTGGCTGTCCTCGGTAACGCCTTGGAATGTTTTAAACATCAGGTTAAATTTACGAATATCTGTAAAGTTATGCTTGCCGCATTCGGGGCAGGCAAGATTATTTTCTTTTATATAGTCCATCATCTTCTCGTCAGACCAGCCGTCAGCAGAAACACCTGCAGCATCCTCTATAAGCTTGTCTGCACGGAAACGAGCCTTACACTCCTTACAATCCATAAGAGGGTCAGAGAAACCGCCGACATGACCTGATGCAACCCATGTTTTGGGGTTCATCAGAATTGCGGCATCAAGACCTACATTGTAGGGACTTTCCTGAATGAACTTTTTCCACCATGCTCTCTTTACATTGTTTTTAAACTCAACACCTAAGGGGCCGTAGTCCCATGTGTTTGCAAGTCCGCCGTAAATTTCGGAACCGGGATATATAAAACCTCTGCCCTTACATAGAGCAACTATTTTTTCCATTGTTTTTTCAGTATTTTTCATTGTAATCTCAACCTTTCGTTAAAACTATATTCTAATATATCATATCGGCAAAAATTCCGCAAGGGTTTTCTGCGAATTATTATATATTTATATGTAGTGACTACCCCTCAGCGACAGCTGAGGGGTAGTAGATTTATCCGTTATTCTGCTATCATCTGAGAAATACGGTAGATAAACAAAGCAACCTCCACACGGCTTGCTCTGCCCTTGGGATTTATGGTGTTGTCGCCGTAACCGCTCATAAGACCCGCATCAACGCATGCCGCCATTGCCTCTCTTGCATAAAAGTCAATGCTGTCTGCGTCTGTAAACACATTGAGTACCGCGGTGTTGGGGATTGAGGTTAAAAGTCCCTCGCGGACAAGCACTCGGTAAGCAAGAGTTGCCATATCCTGTCTCATTACCGATGCGTCGGGGTCAAAGCGGTTGTTACCAACGCCCGAGGCAATACCGAGAGCCTTTGCCATACCTATCTCGTTGTAATAATATGAACCCTCATATACATCGTCAAAGTTTTCGGTAAATTCGGCTGTCTTGCCGATAACTCTGAGCAAAAGCACAGTGTTATCCGCTCTTGTTATATATGCGTCGGGGTCAAACTCGGTTTCGCTTCTTCCCTTGATTATTCCTCTTGATGCAAGATGGTTTACCGCATCCATTGCCCACCAGTATTCGTCCATATCGGTAAACTTGTTTTTGTATTCACTGTCTGCCTCGGTGTTTGCGTCTGCCGACAAGCTGCCCTCACCAAGTCCGTCGCTTGCTGCAGGCGGAGCTGGTGTCTCGGGGTTTGAGGCTACATCTCCCATAGTTTCAATTACACCTTTCGGCGGCTGAGCACTGCCTGAGTTTAGCTCTTGCATCAGGGTGTATATCGACGGGTTTGCAAGGAAGTTGTTATATGTAAAGCAACAGTAGCCGTCAACAGAGGTGTTTTTTCTTCCGTTTTGAATGTGGGTGCGAAGCTCGTTTGTACCATTTTCGCCTGTCCATGCAGGGAGTGTACTTGTTGTGGTTCTGTATGCGCCCTCGCCGATATAAAGCTTGACATCAGTGCCGTCAACTACATCTGACCACCAATCACACAATACAGAGTAGTCTGCAATTTCATAGCCGATATACCAATAAATTTGGGGCATGATATAGTCTACCCAACCGTTTTTTACCCAGCCACGGGAGTCGGCATAGATTTTTGTGTAGGAGCCGCTTCCGTTGGTGTCGCTTCCCTCTGCCATTTCACTCTTGTTTGCCCATATGCCTCTCGGGCTGATACCAAACTGAATTTCAGGCTTTATGGAATGGAGCTTTTCATCAAGCATCTTTACAAGCGTATCGACATTATTGCGTCTCCATGCTGCCTTGTCGGGGAACTTGTCTGCATAATAGGAGTAGGTTGTATCATCATTAAATGATGCCTCGGGATAAAAATAATCGTCCATGTGCAGACCGTCAACATCATAATTTTCAACAATCTCAGCAGCGCCGTTTACGATAAGCTCTATTGATTTTTTGTCGCCGGGATTATAGTACATCTTGCCGTTGCTGTCGGTGAGAACAAGACCGGGATTTTGGACGGCAGGGTTGTTTGCCGAGAGAAGATTTGACTCGGATGATGAATTTGTTATTCTGTACGGATTTATCCAGGCATGAAGCTGCATTCCGCGCTTGTGCGCGCCTTCTACTGCGTATGAGAGAGGGTCAAAGCCGTCAGACGGTGCTGCACCCTGCTCGCCTGTTAAATATCTTGACCAGGGAAAATACGCTGATTTGTAAAGTGCATCTCCGCAGGGGCGAACCTGAAAGAACACGGCGTTAAATCCCATATCCTTGCAGTTGTCAAGAACCTCGTCAAGCTCTGCCTTGAGTGCTTCTGAGTTTGTAGTCGGGCTTTTGGGAAAGTCAATGTTTGAGACAGTCGATACCCATATTCCGCGAAGCTCGGTATCCTCTGTTGCTTTGGCAGTATCGCCCTGAGGTATGCTGAATACGGAAACAGATATTGCAGCACAGATTATAAGCATAAGTACTCTGAGAGCAAAAGAGCGGTTGCTGACGCTGAATATATTTTTCATATTATGTTCATCTCCTTTTTAAGATTATGAAATATCCGACAAGGCGGACAATCCCTATTATATTTATATGAATGGTCATACTCTGTTCATTCTACCATATTTTTCGGAAAATATCAAATTACAATCCTGTTACAAAAAAAGTACGGCACCCATATAGGTGCCGCAGAGAGTTTATTCTTTTTTGTAGTTTAACATAATTTTGCCAACAGATAACAGAACAAGCGCAATAAGCAGATTGAGAGGTGAGACATTACTTTGCTCGGTGAGCATTATGTTTGAGAGCAGAACCCCGAAAACAGGAATCATAAAGCTGTATATGGTGACCTTGGATACAGGGTTGAATTTGAGCAAAACGCCCCACAGTGAATATGCGATTGCCGAAAGAAATGCCAGATATACAAGTACGCCCATCGCTTTTATGTCGGGAAATACAACCTGTCCGCCGAGTGCTGCACCAATTATTATCATTACAATACCGCCTGCAATGAATTGGTATCCGCTGAGGATTACGGGGTCCTCGTATTTTGAAAACAGCTTAATCAGTACCGATGATATGGCATATGCTATGGCAGAGAACAGAACAAAACAATCACCCGTGAAGTTCATGTTAAAATCGAGACCGTTGAGATTCACAATTACAATACCTGCAAAACCGATAAGACAAGCGAGAATTTTTTTAAAGGTAAGCGTCTCTATATGAAATACCAGACCTGCAATCAGCAGGGCAAAAAAGGCGTTGGAGCCGCTTGCGATAGTTCCCTTTACACCTGTTGTGTTGGCAAGACCTATGTAAAAGAACATATACTGTATTACTGTTTGGAATGCCGCAATGACGGCTATGCGTTTTAGGTTTTCTTTTTTTGGATACAGAAATTTTTTTCTTGCAAGGCTGTATATAAGAACTGTAATCATTCCTGCAAGAGCAAAGCGTATTCCCGCATAGAGTATGGTGGAGGCTGTATCGCGTACGGGAAGGCTAAGTTCATACCCTGTCTTGATAAAGGGTGTGGCACTTCCCCATAAGGCACAGCAAAGAAGTGCAATCGCCATAACAAAAAAGGTATTTGTGTATATTGTATTTTTTTGTATCATTGTAGTTACTCCGTTTTCGTTAGTTTAAATTACATACAACAGCGACAGATTTTAATCTGTCGCCGGAGCATTGCTATTTACAAAACTTTTCAACATAACTTTCGATAGCACTGTTGATGATTTTCACCGCCTCCTCGCGGTGGCTTACCTCGTTTACTGCCGTTGTCTTGTGCTCAAGGTTTTTGTAAACCGTAAAGAAGTGGCTCATTTCATCAAAAATGTGTGTCGGAAGCTGGTCGATGTCGGTATAATGGTTGTAGTTCGGGTCATTGAAGGGGATAGCGATGATTTTTTCATCATTTCTGCCGTTGTCAATCATGGAAATAACGCCTATCGGATATGCCCGAACCAGAGTGAGAGGCTCTAATGCCTCAGAACAAAGCAAAAGTACATCAAGCGGGTCATTATCATCACCGTATGTGCGTGGGATAAATCCGTAGTTTGCGGGGTAGTGTGTTGATGTGTGCAGAATGCGGTCGAGCATTATAAATCCTGTCTCCTTGTCAAGCTCGTACTTTTTCTTGCTGCCTTTTGAGATTTCGACAACACAGATAAAATCTTCTGCCCCGATTCGTTTTGGTGATATATCATGCCAGATATTAGACATATTAAAACTTCCTTTCCGTTTTGGTAGCTATATTTTATCACAGATATAAAAAACCGTCAAGTAAGGAAAGAAGACCGTTTTAAAAAACGGCCTTCAGGGAGGGAGTTATGTATTTGCAAATGCAGTGTTTCAACTGCACCTTTAATATACACAAAAATTTAAAGCAGGTGGTTAATAATCTGTAAAACAAAAGTTAACAATGTGTGAACTGAGAAAAAATTAAAAAAAGTGAAAAAAATGCTTGACAAATGCAAGATACCGTAGTATAATACAACTTGTGTTTGAAATTAGCACCCTTAGCTCAGCTGGCTAGAGCACCTGACTCTTAATCAGGGTGTCCGGGGTTCGAATCCCCGAGGGTGTACCAAAAATCCTCGTTCGCAAGAACGAGGATTTTTACTTTATTATAAAGAGGTGTGGTCAAAATGGCGGGCAAAAGAATAATCACAATCTTATTAACTGTAATCCTTTTGTGTAATGGGCCTGTCTTTGCTGCAGCCAACTGCTCCGATTGGGCATCAGCGGATATAACTGATGCGATGGATTTGGGGTTTGTCAGAAAATCGCTTTTGGAAGACTGCACTCAAAATATAACAAGAGCGGAATTTGCACACATAGCGGTGGATTTTTTGAATATACTGAATGTAGAGAGTATTGCGGAGGAAGGTTCTGTTTTTTCGGACACAGATGATATGCATGTGAATACAGCCTACCGCCTTGGAATAATAGACGGCAAGGGAGACGGAACATTTGCACCTGATGAGTTTATAACCCGTCAGGAGGCGGCGCGGATGGCTGCAAATACATATCGTGCATACCTTGGTGATGACGCTCTTGTCGGCGATGATTTGAACTTTGATGATACTTCTCAGATTGCGGATTGGGCATACGAGGATATCTCAATTCTCTGCCGACACAATATTATGCAGGGTACGGGCAACAATTTGTTTGAGCCTGACGCTCTGTATACGAGGGAGCAGAGCATAGTGGTATTTATGCGTTTATACAGACTTATTCTGGGCAGAAATGCAAACCCGTCATTTGAGGGCAAAAATCCGAGAATTACTGATTTTTTGCAGGTGGAAGGCGGCAAGCTTATAAGCAGCGGCAAGGAGATTGTCTTAAACGGAGTTAACCTCGGCGGCTGGCTGCTTTTGGAGACATGGATGAGCCCGATTGCAGACGAGAATGAGGATATGGCGTATACCGATGTTTTGCGTATACTCGAAAAAAGATTTGGCAAAACCCGAACAGATATTCTTATAGAAGAATACGAGACAAATTTTATTACTGAACAGGATTTTCAGAATATAGAAAAGCTTGGTTTTAACTGTGTCCGTATTCCGTTCTGGTACAGAAATTTTATGACAGCAGACGGAGAGTGGACAGGGGACGGATTTGAAAGGCTTGACCGTGCGATAGAGCAATGCGAAAAGCATGGATTTTGGGTTATTCTTGACATGCACGGCTGCCCGGGAGGACAGAGTATGAACCACAGCACGGGCATAAAAGGGAACAACGGACTTTACAGCAATAAAACAAATCTTGGCAGAATGGAAAGGATTTGGACAGAGATTGCAAAGAGGTACAAGGATACAGAGTGTATCGCCGCTTATGATATTATGAACGAGCCGCAGAATAACAAGGGTTACGCGGGGGCAAGGGCGTGGCAGGCGGAGAGCGAAACTGCCGTAAGACTTACAAATGATGTGTATGAGCAGATGGTATCTGCAATACGCAAAATTGATAAAAGGCATATAATAACCGTTGAGGGAATATGGACGATGAATGTTTTGCCAAATCCTGAATATTATGGTTGGAAGAATATGATGTATCAGCTGCACATATACGATGATACAAAAGAGCAGATTGACCGCCGTATAAGCGAGCTTGTCGCTGCAAGGGAGAATTGGGGTGTTGCTCCTCTTTCGGGCGAATACAACAGCGGGAGACTTGAAGAATATGCGGCAGACCTATACGATAAGCATAAAATCAGCCGTATAAAGTGGACATATAAGACGGTAAGAAATCCAGCGGATAATTGGGGCTTATATAATAAGGAATACCAAAAGATAGATATAAATACAGCTTCGTTTGAGGAGATAAAGGCGGCATTTGGAGCTGATATGAGAACCGAAAACGGTTTTTCGCTAAATGTTTTGGAATATAATAAAATAAAATGAGGGTGCAGACGCACCCTCATTTTTATTTTATGCACCCGGAAATCCGTTGTCTATAGAGAGAATTTTATAATATGATGAGTCTCCTTGAATTATAGATGAAATATATGAAG
>JAZUCQ010000029.1:0-18422 GCA_045639145.1 Clostridia bacterium
GTTTCGGTAAGCTCATTGCGGATTTCACGCTCGACCGACGGCTGAATGAGCCTTGCATACGCGTCGCATACCGCCTGTTCAACATATACCGATGAGGGAGCAGGCGTTTTTGAGATTTCCTTTCTCTTTAAATATGAAAGAATTTTCTCGGTATCACATTCGACAGAAACAGACAAAAAGCCTTCCTTTTCACCTCTGTCAATGGCGAGAGTACGGTGCGGAGCAAGCTTTCCGCAACCCTCCGAGAACTCGTAGTACATTCTGTATACGCTGTCCTCATCACCTGTTGCGGAGGTTGTGACAACGCCTGTTTTAAACATAAGCTCACGAATTTTCTTTCGGTGCTCTGCATTATCAGAAACCGCCTCCGCAATAATGTCCATTGCACCAGACAGAGCATCTTCGGCAGAGGCAACCTCTTTTTCCTCGCTGACATATTGCTCTGCAATAGCCAATATGTCAGTGTTTGAAGAATTTTGCTCATAAATAATATCCGCAAGCGGCTGAAGTCCCTTTGCCTTTGCAACGGTTGCGCGGGTTTTTCTCTTGGGGCGGAACGGACGGTAAATATCCTCAATCTCGGTAAGCTTGGTGCACGCATCAATCGCCGCTGCAAGCTCGGGAGTAAGGTTGCCCTGCTCCTCTATAATACGCTTTACATCAGCCTTGCGCTCCTCCATGTTACGGAGATATGAGAGCCTCTCGTCAAGAGTACGAAGGGTTTCGTCGTCAAGCTCCCCCGTGGCTTCTTTTCGGTATCTTGCAATAAAGGGAATAGTGTTTCCCTCGTCGATAAGCGCAACCGTGTGCTCAATCTGCCATAATTTTAAACCTAATTCCTCGGCTAACTGTTCATTAATTGTCAAGTAAATCAATCCTCAATTCTGTAATATATTATAATCAAAAACTATTACCCAAGCATGTCCAGAAAGTTTATCTGGCTTGTCTCGGGAAGGTCGCGCAAAACACCATTTTCACTGAGTGTTTCGATAACCGCCTTTGTAATGCCTGCCTTATTTTTAAGATCCTCCTGCGACAAAAATTGTTCCTTTTCGGCAGCTGCCATAATCGACTCCGCAGCGGCTTCGCCGACACCTGCAAAGGCGTTGAGAGGCGGCAGAATTGCATTGCCAACCTTGCGGAACTTCTTCGCATGTGATTTATAAAGGTCAACCGGCAAAAACTCAAATCCTCGCTCGTACATTTCGAGGCAAATCTCTAAGATGGTGTAGAGAGACTTTTCGTTTGCCGTCATCGTATTTCCCTTGATGTTGAGACGCCGCATCTCCGCTCTTACCTTTTCTACGCCGCGTGTCATGATTGCAGCATCAAAGAGGTCTGCTCGAACGGTGAAGTATGCGATGTAGAATTCAATCGGGTAATATACCTTAAAATACGCAATTCTCAGTGCCATCATAACATATGCGGCAGCGTGAGCCTTAGGGAACATATATTTTATCTTTTTACAGGAGTCGATATACCAGTCGGGAACATTGTTCTCTTTCATTGCGGTCTCGTATTCCTCGGGCATACCTTCCTTTGCGGCTCTGCCCTTTCTGACAAACTCCATTATTTTAAATGCCATTCCCGGCTCCAAGCCGTGGTGAATGAGATAAACCATAATATCGTCACGAAGTCCGATAACCTCAGAGAGAGTGGCGGTGTTTGCCCTTACCAAATCCTGAGCATTGTTAAGCCAAACATCAGTACCGTGCGAAAGTCCCGATATAATCAAAAGTTCCACGAACTTTGTGGGTTTTGTGTCAACCAGCATACCCCGAACGAACGAGGTGCCAAACTCAGGAACGCCAAAGGTTCCGACCTCACTGCCTATCTGTTCGGGTGTAACGCCGAGAGCCTCGGTGCCCGAGAAAAGGCTCATAACCTTCTCGTCATCAAGCGGAATTTCCTGAGCATTAAGTCCCGTCAAATCCTCAAGCATACGAATGGTAGAGGGGTCATCATGACCGAGAATATCCAGCTTCAAGAGGTTATCGTGTATGGAATGGAAGTCAAAGTGCGTAGTTATAATATCGGAATCCTTTTTATCCGCAGGATGCTGAATGGGGCAGAAATCGTGAATATCCATCGTCTTGGGGCAAACGATAATTCCGCCAGGGTGCTGACCCGTGGTGCGCTTAACATCAACCATTCCGCGCGATATGCGGACAAGCTCCTCCTCGGGAGCCTCAATTCCTTTTAATTCATAGTATTTCTTGGCAAAACCATACGCAGTCTTGTCTGCGATTGTACCGATTGTACCTGCCTTGAATACATATTCGTCACCAAACAGCTCACCGACATATTTGTGTGCGGTTGCCTGATATTCGCCAGAGAAGTTAAGGTCAATATCAGGAACTTTGTCCCCCTTAAAGCCAAGAAATGTCTCAAACGGAATTTCCAGACCGTCCTTGTGCAGCTTTTCGCCGCATTCGGGGCAGACCTTGTCGGGCATATCAATACCCGTCGGAAACTCGCCATGCTCGTACCATTCGCTGTATTGACATTTAGGGCATACATAATGCGGACAAAGGGCGTTTACCTCGGTAATATCCGAGAGCCATGCCGCAAACGAAGAACCTACACTGCCTCGCGAGCCGACAAGATAGCCTGCCTCGTTGGACTTTTTAACAAGCTTGTGAGCAATCATATACATAACGGAATATCCGTATTTAACAATACAGTCAAGCTCTCTGTCCATACGCTCCTGAACGATTTTGGGCAAAACCTCACCGTAAACTCTGTGAGCCTTTTCGTGACACATATCGACAAGGTCCTGTTCGCAGTTTTCGATAGACGGCGGATACGAGCCGTCTTTTACGGGCTGAATTTCCTCGCACATATCCGCTATCTTGTTTGTGTTGGTAACAACAACCTCGTATGCACGCTCGCCAAGGTAAGAAAATTCTTCAAGCATCTCCTCGGTGGTTCTGAGGTATAGCGGAGCCTGCTCGTCAGCGTCTGAAAACCCTTGTGCACCCATCAAAACGCGCCTGTACATGGCATCTTCGGGGTCTAAAAAATGAACATCGCATGTTGCAACAGTGGGCATATTCAGCTTATCGCCGAGAGAGATAATCTTTTTGTTTATGTCTTGCAATTCTTCTCTTGACGAAACCGTACCGTTTCTCAGCATAAATTCATTGTTGCCGAGCGGCTGAATTTCAAGATAGTCATAAAATGACGCGATTTCAAGCAAATCGGCGTCGGATTTTTTGTCAAGGATAGCACGGTAAAGCTCCCCTGCCTCGCACGCAGAGCCGATTATAATTCCCTCGCGGTGTTGTTCAATTACGCTCTTTGGCATAACGGGCCGCTTGTAGAAGTATTTGAGATTTGATGCTGAGATAAGCCTGTATAAGTTTTTAAGACCGACATAATTCTTTGCAAGGAGTATTATGTGGTACTTTTGGTTTTTAAGCAGGTCGGGACGGGTGTCAATGTTGATTTCCTTTCCGTCCGAATTATGCGAATTTATCATGTCAGAGAGCTTCAAAAACGCCTCTGCCGTGGCGGTAGCATCATCCACCGCACGGTGGTGGTTTTCAAGGCTCACCCCAAGCCGCGAGCACATCACATCAAGCGAATGCTTCTTCTCGTTGGGAAACTGTTCTCTGTCCATACGCAGAGTATCAAGTATATGGTTATGGAACCCAAGACCGAGTGCCGCAGCATTATAGCGGATAAAACCGCAGTCAAAGCCTGCATTGTGAGCAACAACGGTTGCACCTGAGCAAAAATCGAGAAATTTCGGCAAAACCTCGGATATATCGGGTTTGTCCGAAACCATATCATCAGAAATCCCCGTCAGCTCGGTAATATTATACGGAATAGCAACTCCCGGATTTATAAGCTGAGAGAACTTGTCCGTTATCTGTCCGTTTTCAATCTTGATTGCGCCGATTTCGGTAATACGGCAGCTTTCGGGCTTAAGTCCCGTTGTCTCTATGTCAAATACAACATAGGTTTTCTTAAGGTCAATATAAGAAATCCGCGACGACGCGGTATCGTCTATGAGATACCCCTCAATTCCGTACAGAACCTTAAATTCGCCGCCGCCCTTTTTGATGCCCGATGCCGCCTTGTGAGCCTCGGGGAATGCCTGAGCAACACCGTGGTCAGTAATTGCGATTGCCTTGTGTCCCCATTTTGCGGCACGCTTGATAAGGTCGGACGCAGACGAGACCGCGTCCATAGCACTCATCTTGGTGTGCATGTGCAGCTCAACACGCTTTTCCTCGGATTTATCGAGACGCATAGGCGGCTTTTCTAAAAGCTCAATCGAACGAACCTTCAAAACAGGCTTTCTTAAGTATTGGTCATTCTCGTATGTTCCCGACAGCTTAACGAGGCTTCCCTCGCCGACAAGCTTTGTAACCTTGCTTATGCGGTCGGTCGGCGCAAAAATATTGCAGGAGCATGCCCAATCCGAGTCCCCGAGAGCAAATGTCATTGAGGTTTTCGGTTCAAATCTCGGGTTTTTGGGTTTAATCTCACGCGATTCCAAGGTCAAAACCTCACCCTCGATAATAAATGTCTGGGGAGATGCATCATCGGGCGATAAAACCAAAGACGAAATGGGAACCGACGGTCCTGCAATCGGCTTGCCGAACAAAAGTCCCGATTTAATTTCGGAAACAACAGACTGAGCTGCAACGGGGGTTTCGGCTATTTTCTTTTCGGTAATCTCACGCTGCTCGCGGTCGCGGTTTTCGAGGTATTCCTGCTCATTGAACTCGGCAAATTCAAGGCAAACCTCAAAATTTAAACCAAGCTCTTTTAAAATCGTGGAACGAATAAACTCAACAAAGCTGTTGCGGGCAAGGATTTCGTCTCCGCCGATTATTCCGCCAATCGTAACGGTGGAACCGGAAACAACAGCCTTTGCAGCCGAAAGAAACGGTCGACACCCTCCGCAGTTTTTCAAAAAAGCGAAGATAAGACCGTTTATGTATTCTGCATCGGGAGCATATCCCGGGCAATGAAAGCTTATATCTATGTCAGAAAGGTTGTATACCTGTGCTACCGAGTCAGCATATTCAAAAATCTCGTCACGCGGCAGCGGAGACGGGCATGAGAGCACGATTTCTACGCGATTCTCTGCCATATCAAGACGGCAAATCTCCATGTCGGTTTGCTCAAGCTTGACCGCCAGACTCTCCAGCACAGTAACCCTGTCAAATAAATCAAGTATGTTGTTCTTCATTTAATTATCCTTTCGTAGTTTTCCTCCTCTGCCTCCCCTTGTGGATTCACCAATAAATTGAAATTGAAAAATTTGTTACATCGCCGCCCGCGGCTCGGCAGTGGCGGAACCGGGCTTGGCGATTAAATCAAAAAAATTTTTCAATTCCCCAATTCAAAGGGGGTTAGGGGGCAGCGCCCCATATTATATATTCTCCTACATCTTCTCTATTTCATCAAGCAACCTCGGCACAATCTCGTTTTCCGCAATCTTCCCAACAATTTCACCCTTTTTAAACAAAACAGCGCATCCGTCACCGCCGGCAATGCCAATATCCGCATCCGATGCCTCGCCGGGACCGTTCACAACACACCCCATAACCGCAACCTTTAACTTTTTGCGAATACCGCTTACCGCGTCTGTGACGGCGTTTGCGATGGGAATAAGGTCGATTTTCGTCCTTCCGCATGTCGGGCAGGACACAACATTGACACAATCCCCTGCCAAATCAAGAGTTTTTAAGATAAGCCTTGCAGCCTCAATCTCACGCACGGGGTCATCGGTCAGCGAAACACGAATTGTATCCCCGATTCCGTCAGCAAGAAGTGCACCAATACCGACCGCAGACTTAATAATTCCCTCTTTTGCGGTTCCTGCCTCGGTTACGCCGAGATGCAAAGGATAGTCAAATTCAGAATGTGCAAGCCGATATGCGGCAATCGTCGTTCGCACATCGGAGGACTTCATCGAAAGTACAATATCGTCAAAGCCGTAACGGCTTAGAATTTCTACATGTCCCCTTGCGCTTTCAACCATGGCACGGGCAAGGTCGCCGCCGCACTTTTCAAGAAGTCCCTTTTCGAGTGAACCGCCGTTTACGCCGATACGGATAGGGATATTCGCCGCTTTTGCTGCCTTTGCAACCGCCGCCGCTCTATCTTCACCGCCAAGGTTTCCGGGGTTAATTCGGATTTTATGAACACCCTGCTCAATACAGCGAAGAGCTAACCGATAGTCAAAGTGAATATCCGCAACAACGGGAATGGGCGAAAATTCTATAATCTTCCCCATAGCGTCTGCCGCCGCCATGTCAGGCACAGCCAGCCGCACAATATCACAGCCTGCGTCATACAGCCTGCGGATTTGTTCTTTTACCGCACAAATGTCGCATGTCGCAACATTCAGCATAGACTGTACGGCAACAGGCAACCCTTTGCCTATCGTAACATTTCCTATATTTATGTTTTTAATAAATTTTTCCATAGTTTTAATCTCCGCTTAATCTTTGTAGTGTAAAATACATTTTACCATACAGAAAATTATCCTGCAAGCCTATTTTAAAAAAATTAAAAACTACCTTATTAATATATTAAGCCTCCCTCTGACTACCCCTCCGTCTCGCATACGCTCGACACCTCCCCTGACAAGGGGAGGCATATTAAGCCGCCCTCTGATGAGGGAGGTGTCGCCTAGGCACGGGCGTAAAGCAGATTTGTAACATTGCCGCCCCGAGGCTTGGCAGGGCGGAATATGGGCATTGGGCAATAATTTAAAACAAATCTGCTTTATGCAAATCAAAAATAATTTCAATTTTAAAACAATTGGGGGCACGGGGGGTGTCCCCCGAAAAAAACAAATTTTATATGGAACAAAACCAAAACTTAAATCGTCATAACAACTGCACCGGCAAACAGAAAAATTTAATTTTTCAAAAAAACTCTTGACATAATCAGGAAATGGTGATAAAATAATCACCGCTTGTGTCTACAACAAAGCCTCCCTCTGTGAGAGGAACGGTTCGTCGTAAACGCCGAACCCTACAAAAGCCTCCCTTGCCTAAAGGGAGGGGGACCGCGTCAGCGGTGGAGGGATTTTACGGAAAGGCAAAGCAAATGCAATCTTATTGCAAAATGCAAAATTTTTCAATTTTGCAAATCGGGGTCATAGGGGCATCGCCCCTGATTAAACACCCTATTATGCAAATTATACTAACAAAAGCGGATAATTATAGAAAAAACGCTTGTAATCAAACAGTGATTATTTCTTGTTTTTGTTACTAATGTTACAAAACTGTTAAAAATAAAATTAAATGTTGACATTTGGCACGCTTTGGTGGTATAATTTGTAATAAGTTAATAGCTATACTTGAAAAAGGTATGTGCTGTTGGCGTTTCCGCATTTAATCCGTGCGGATTTAAAACCGTAAAAAAATTAAATTATATATTTTAAGGAGGATTTGAGAATGAGAAATCTCAAAAAGATTATTGCTTTAGTAGCTGTTTTCGCTATGATGGTTAGCACTGTAGCTTTTGCTCAGGACTTTACTGATGTAGCTGAAGATCACAACTATTATGAAGCAATCGAAATGTTAAGCAAGCTCAATATTCTGACTGGTGACGATCAGGATGGCGACGGCAAAATGGACTTCAGACCTGAAGATACTATCACAAGAGCAGAGGTTGCTGCAATTGTTTCAAGAATTCAGAACATTGACAGCGCTGCTCAGAGAGCAACAGAGTTTGTTGATGTTCCTGCTACACACTGGGCATCAGGTTATGTTGCACAGGCTGCAGGTCAGGGTATCGTAAACGGATACGGCGACGGTAACTTCGGTCCCGAGGACAATGTACTTTATGAGCAGGTTGTTAAGATGCTCATGGTTACACTTGGTTACGAGCCTTTCGCAGCAGACAACGGCGGTTATCCGTCAGGTTACCTCACAGCTGCATCAAGATATGGTGTAACTGAGGGTCTTATCGGTGCTAATGTTGGTGTTGAGGCTACCCGTGGTCAGGTTGCACAGCTCGTTTACAAGGCAGTAGACACTGCTCTTATGGACAGATATGTTTATGGCGACGAGAAAGAGTATGTTATCTATGACGGCGTTAACAGAAGCTACATGTCACTTCTTACCCGTGACCTCGGCGTAAAGAAGGGTAGCGGTATTGTTAAAGAGAACGGCGTTACAACTCTTACAAACAGCAAGTCGATCGACACAGAAGAGCCTGTAGAAATTGATTTCATTTTCGATGGTTATTATGTATATGATGACGAAGTAAGCTATGATGGTGATTACAACAACTACAAGCTTTGGGAAGTAAACACCATTTACGAGGCTGACAGCAATGCTTCTGAGTACCTCGGTAAGCATGTTCAGTTTTTCCTTAAGGAAGCTAACAGAAAGGGTGACTATGACCTTATCAGCGTTGCTCCCACAAACAAGAACAAGGAAGTTTCCTTCGGTCTTGGTGAGTATGCAGGTTATGCAGCTGGTGAGGTAGAGTTCTACACATCTGTAAGCAAGAAGACTTCTGTTGATATTGAGACAGGTGCGGCTCTTTCTGTAATCTATAACGGTGTTGCTTATGATGCTTATGAGACAGCTGAGGATACCTATACAATCGCTAATGTATTCAGCAACTCTCCGAGTGATGAGGGTTCAGCTCTTGTTACACCTAAGAGCACATACAGCGGTGAGGTTACCTTTATCGACAACGACAAGGATGCTGAGTATGATGTAGTTTCTATCGAAATCGCATCTATCGGTGTTGTTGACGAAGTAAGTGACTTTGGTCTTATTACAATGCAGGCTGTTCCCACCGGTTACTTTGGTACAGGTATCTCTCTCGAGTTTGACGAGGAAGATAACGAGCAGATCATTAAGCTCACCAAGGACGGCGAAGAGATCGAGTGCACAGAGCTTAAAGAGTGGGATGTACTTGCTATCTACTATGCAGAAATCGATTCAACAGAGTATTATGATGTAAGAGTTCTTGAGAGCAGCGCTGTTACAAGCAGCGTTACAGGTAGCAAGGGTTCTAATACATCAGCAAAGGATGCTACTGCATACCTTATCGACGGAACTTACTATGATGTAGCTAACGGTTGCTATGCTGATGACAAGATTAAGATTGGTGCAGCAGGTACATTCTACATCGATGAATATGATAAGATTGTTGCATATGACAAGAATGGTGCAAATGTAGCTTCTGACAACTATGCATACATTCTCGGTGCAGAAGAGACAGACGCTGATCAGAGCTGGGGCGTTGCAAATGTAAGAGTTCTTGCACTTGACAAGACTGGCGAAGTTTATGATATGCAGTTTGCTTCAAGCGTTCAGTTCGTAAATGTTCCTTCTGGTGTTGTTGCTGCTGAGGCTGTTGCAGATGAGCAGATCAAGATTAAGGATATTGCTGATTACTTGGATACACTTGCTGCACACTTAGTTGGTGAACTCGTAACATACGAGGCTAACTCAGCTGGCGAGATTAAGAGCATCACATTTGCTCAGACTTCAGATGAAGAAGACGGCACACTCTATAGAAGTCCTATTGATACATCTGCTTCTTACGACGAAGATGAGGCTGAACTTAAGGTTAGTGGTAACACCTATACACTTACAGAAGATACAGTTGTATTCTTCATCAATACAGTAATCGACAATGGTTTAGATGTTGCTGTATATGGTGAAACTGCTGTTGATAAGAGCGAAGCTAAGGTTGGTACTTTTGCATCAATCGCTGAGAATGACGGTACACTTGACGCAGTTGTATTTGACGGTCAGGACGATGTTCCCGGTGCAGTAGTTCTTCTTAACACTAATGGTGGTATTTCTGCTAAGGCTAACATCGCAGTTCTCGCTGAGGATACAGGTGTTGCATATGTAGATGGTGATAAGGTTACCTCTGTAAGCTACTACATGGGTGGAGAGCTTTGCTACAGCACAGTAGATGCAGACCTCGGTCTCAACCATGCAGGTCTTGGCTCGGCTACGAAGGGTGATGTTTACAAGTTCACTCTCAGTGCTGATGGTTCTGTAATTGAATTAGCGACTGCTTACTTGACAGGCGTTGCTGAGAGAACTAACTTTAAGGCTCCTGGTGCAGCTGGTGCAATGACTGTTGCTGCAGTTACAGGTAGCGAGGTTGGTCCTTACGATGAAGACATCTTCTTCGGTCCTGTTGCAAAGGTTGATACTGGTAGCAGCAGAATTAGAGTAGCAACTTATGTTCCTGCAGTACCGGAGGTATCTGCTGAAACTTGGGACTTCACATCACTTGATTCAATCAAGGTTAATGATGGCAATGTATATGTTGTTGATATGAACAGAGTTAAGAACGAAGTTTATGTTGGCTCAATCGCAAGTGCTTATGCTGATGAAAGAGTTCTTGATAAGAACCTCGATGGAACATTCATCGAAATCAATGAGACAGGTACAGTTGTTGAGAATGATGAGTTTGCACTTGGTATGATGGATTATGTATATGCTGTTGAGTATGACGATGTTGTAGATGTTGTAGTTTACAAGGCTTATGACTTCGGCAGATTCAAGGTTTCAGAGACTGATCCTGACGCTGAGTAATCATCAGATTAACTGAATTTTAAAGAGAGACCTTCGGGTCTCTCTTTTTTGTGCAAAAAGCCTCCCCTAATCCGTAGGGGCGACCCTCTGCGGTCGCCCGTTCGCAAATGGGTGAATGCGAAAAAGAGTGGCGATACGGGAGGGCACAGAGACCCTCCCCTACAAGGATGTCTGAAAATGACGGAGGAATTTACGGGCGAATAGTATCCGCCTCTACAATATGCAACGCAAAACACATTTCCTTGACAAAAAACGATATAATATATAAAATATACATATCAATAAAAATGGCTGTGATATATAATGAATTTATTAACTGAAATCAAAATAAAGGGCGAAATATTTTTGGAATACTCCTTTATATCATATGAATTTTCGTTTGAAAATAACGCAAAGGAGCCGCTCTCAGCAGAATATTACTTTTCACTTCCGCAGGACTGTGTTGTATCAAGTATGAAGATAATAAAGCCAAACGGAACAGTTATATCAACCGCCGTTGTTTCTTTGTCTCATGCATCTGCCATATGGAGCAGCAGTAATTCCGCAATTCTGCGAAAGGTCGATAAGACAACATATAGATTAAACCTTGACGGTATATCAAGCGGCACATGCCGTGTAATTATCCATATATATGCTCCGCTTATCCGTTGCGGAAATCGGCGCAGACTTACTATTCCGCATAGAAATATTTCGACAAAAATTGAGTTTTTTGTTCGTGGTGTCAATGCAGATAAAGTAACAGCAACACATAATGCAGTAAAAACCGCAAAAGCAGACGGAGTTTTGATAACAACAGATAATATTAATGGGGATAACGATTTTGCAATTACCGTCACTGATGAAAAAACATATAATTCAGCAATCGCGGTTCAAAATTTAAGCGATGGAGAAATGCTTTGCAGGGTGTATTGTGAAAAAAATAAGGATATGCCTGTGGCAGGCAAACAATTTGTAGGGGCGATTCATGAATCGCCCGAAACGAAATTGAAAAATTTTAATGATTTAATCGCCGACCCCTGTTCCGCCATGCCTACCGCAGGCGGCGATGAAAAAATTTTTCAATTTCTGTATCCCCAATCCGTAGGGAACGACCTGTGTGTCGTTCCGTGTGGAAAAGGGGAGGCGATTCGGGCGGTACATATTATTTCACATTCGCCAAATAATATTACTCTATACATAAAATACCACGGTGAGCTGCCTCCGAGCCAATTTGAGATTGAATATCAAGGGGAAAGAATAAAAATACATCTTGAGCGTGCGGAAATATACAAAAGCTTTGCGCCAATCAAGCTTGTTTGTGCTGAAGTTTTTTATCAAAAGCTTTGCCGCAGATTAGAGTTGTGTACACCTGCCGAGGTTCAGGGCATAAAAGCAGAGATGGAACAGATAGGTGTAAAGTATTCTGCGCTAAATACCGAGACGGCTCTGGCGGCTGTTGTAGAAAGCGGTATTCCCTCGGCTGTCCGAGTGGTTATATGCGAGCCGTCTTCTGAAAACAATATGCCAAATATCAATGATAATGTTGTCAAGGAGGATAATGCAGTTATCTCACTGTGTGCAGCAAAAGCTGCATTTGATATGTGCATAGATATAATTATAAAGAGTATGCATGCAAACGGTGGAATATTTGCATATGGAGAGTTAAACCCGGCCGAACAGAAAAAACAGACATTGGTTTGCGTGCTTGCACTTTCTGCATCGGGGTTGCTCGAAAAATATGGGGATTTTGCAGAAAAAGCAATAGCATTCTTGGATGGGTATTCATATAACGGATTATGCTTTACAGATAGCTGCGATAAAGCGCGCCATATGCTGTCAGGTATATTCCCACAGGAACCCGCAGTATTAATAAAAAATCCTGATTTGCTCACAGCTGCAAGATTTATCTTTCAAACAAAATAGCGCGCCGAGCTCAGCGCGCTATTTTGTTATCTTATTACAGTTGCATCGGACGGCATTTTAAAATCTCCCCTCGGTGAGAGGCTTACGCTTCCTACCTTTACCCCGTCGGGGAGGCAGGAACGCTTGAACTGACTTGCATAAAATCTGTTTATAAAAATTCCGAGCCACTTTTCTATTATTGAACTGTCATAAATTCCATCAAACACATAACATGCAATACGATATATCTTTTCCTTTGAAAATCCGCGTCTTACAAGATTGTAAAGATAAAAATCATGCAGCTCATACGGACCTACGATTTCCTCGGTTTGCTGCGTTATTGTTCCGTCTGCCTCGGGCGGTAAAAGCTCGGGACTAACAGGTGTGTCTACAACATCATAAAGTATAGACTTAAGTTTATTATCGCTTGTGTCTGCGATATATCTTACAATATGACGAATAAGTGTTTTGGGAACAGATGCATTTACACCGTACATCGACATATGGTCGCCGTTGTAGGTTGCAAACCCGAGTGCAAGCTCGGACAAATCACCTGTACCAATCACTATTCCGCCCGTCTTGTTTGCAATATCCATCAAGATTTGGGTACGCTCTCTTGCCTGTGCGTTTTCGTATGTGACATCGTGGCAATCAACATCCGCACCAATATCCGAAAGATGAAGAGTAACAGAGTCCTTTATATTTATCTCTCGCAGGGTTGCTCCGATTTCTTTGACCATTGCTTTTGCGTTATTAAAGGTTCTGTCGCTTGTGCCAAAGCATGGCATGGTGACAGCAATTATTTCGCTTGTCGGAAGTCCAAGGCTTTCAAATGCTTTAGCAGTGACAAGCAATGCAAGCGTAGAGTCAAGTCCGCCCGAAATTCCAAGCGTTACAGTTTTTGCACCGATATGCATAAGTCGCTTTTTAAGGCCCCTGTATTGTATTTCAAAAACCTCTTTGCAACGCTTTGTAAGGGTATTTTTGTTTTCGGGGACAAACGGATTTTTCTCAAAGCTTCTGCAAAGCTTTGTGTCGGTAACGCTTGTGTGAAAACTCAGCCTGATATATTCGTTGTCGAGATTATTTGAAAAAGTGCTGTTTCTTCTGCGTTCTAAAATTATTCGCTCAACATCAATGTCTGTGTAAATTATTCCGTTTGAAAAAGGCTCTGCTTCGCACAGCTTTTCGCCAACCTCGTATATGACATTATGTCCTGAGAAGGCAAGGTCGGTTGTCGATTCGCCCTCTGATGCGTCGGCAAAGATATATGCAGACAAGGTTTTTGTTGATTGAACCTCTGCAAGCGTATTGCGCCGTTCTCTTTTGCCGACAAGTGCAGGGCTTGCAGAAAGGTTTACGATTATATTTGCACCGTTTGCAGTATGGTTGTTGCTTGGCGGTGCCGCCGCCCACAAATCTTCACAGATTTCAGCAGCGACCGAAAATTCGGGCAGCTCGTATGCCTCAAATATAAGCTTTGTGCCTATCGGGATTTCGTTGCCGCAAAATTTTACCGTTGAATTTCCGTTCATTGTGTTGAAGTAACGGCTCTCGCAATGCTCGTCATGATTGGGCAGGTATGACTTGGGAACAAAACCTAAGATTTCACCGCCTTTTACAAATGCGGCACAGTTGTAAAGCTTGCCGTCCTTTGAAACAGGCAGACCAACTACTGCAAGAATATCAAGCTGTGCTGTCTCCTGCACGATTTTTAAGAGTGCATTTTCTGCGACACGGATAAGCGAGGACTGAAAAAATAAGTCTCCGCAGGTATACGCACATATTCCAAGCTCGGGCATTGCAACAAGCTTTGCACCTTGGTTTGCCGCATCGTATATTGCCGCAATTATTTGCCCGGTGTTAAATTCCACATCGGCAACACGAAGCTTTGGTGATGCCGCCGCAACTTTTATAAAACCGTTTTTCATAAGTTTCCTCCCTTTTCTTTGTTTTCCGATACCTGTTTATTTATATTTTTAACTCCCTTGCATTATTAATGCTTCGTTTTCTTTATCATAGCCGATTATTTTGGAAATTACAAGCTTGCCCGAGAGATTTTCCTCAGATTTTGTATGGACTTCAATATAATTTCTTGTCATTCCTACCCATATACCGTTTTTCTTTTGTTCAAATAAAACCTCGACATTACTGCCGATATATTTTTCGCAGAATTCGCGTTTCATATCCGCTGCAGTTTCAAGCATAATGTGACTCCGCTTGTCTTTGTCCGCGTCTGATACCTGCTCGGGGAGTTTTGCCGCGGCTGTTCCCTCTCTTTGCGAATACGGGAAAATATGCATCTGTGAAAAATGCATCTCCTCGCAAAATGCCTTTGAAGCCTCAAAATCATCCTCTGTTTCTCCGGGAAAGCCAACTATCAAGTCGGTAGTTATTGCCGCGTCGGGGAAGGTTGAACGCAGATTTTTAACAGCTCTGCGAAAATCCTCGGTTGTATACCTGCGCCGCATTGCGGCAAGGGTCTTGTCGCAGCCGCTTTGCAGTGACAGGTGGAATTGCGGACACAGGCTTTTGACAGCGGCTGCACGGCGGGTAAATTCTTCTGTTATCATTACAGGCTCCAGTGAACCGAGCCTGAGTCTTGCAATGCCCGATGCCCTGTCTACTGCCTCGATAACATCAATCAGGCCTATTCCGTCATCTAAATCTTTTCCATATGAGCCGATGTGAATACCCGTCAGAACAATCTCGCTGTAGCCTTCCTCTCCAAGCCGTTTTGCTTCTTCAATAATGTTATCTAATCTTCTGGAGCGGACAGGTCCTCTTGCGTACGGAATTTTGCAGTAGGAGCAAAAGTTGTTGCAGCCGTCCTCTATCTTGATTTCGGCACGCATACGCCGTTGTCTGTGGATAATTCCAAGCTCCTCAAATTCGGTTGTCTTGAGAATATCCTCGATTTTGTCGGATTTCTCACCGCGAAGTGCAGAGAGACAAAGCTCGACAATATTTGCGCGGTATTTGTTGCCGATAAGCACATCTATATTTTCCGCCTCACGCAGACGCTCCGCCTCGGTCTGGGCAAGACAGCCGCAAACCGCGAGGACGCCGTTTGGGTTTTCGCGTCTTGCTCTGCGGATTTGCTTTAAGCTTTTTGCTGCACCCGTACCCGTGACGGTACATGTGTTTACGACGCAGATATCCGCTGCACCTTTGGTTATTATATCAAAGCCTGCATCTTCAAATTTCTGAGCCATTGCGGTGCTTTCGTATATATTTGTTTTGCATCCGAGTGTTATAAACTTGACTGTCATGGTAAACAGCACCTCTCTTATCACTATTGCATAAATTTAGGAAAAGAAAATTATAGAATAATTATATAATTTTTGATTGACTAATGCAAGAAAAAATTATATAATTATTATGATGTAATGTCTAAAAAATTTAGGAGGTTAGTTACAATGAAAGAATTTACAGTTGTTCTCAGCTCTATTAATGATGTTAAGAATTTTGTTAATGTTGTTACAAAATATGAATATGAAATCGACCTCACATCAGGTCGCTATGTTGTAGATGCTAAATCTATCATGGGGATATTCAGTCTTGATTTGACAAAGCCCATTAAGGTAGAGGCTCACGGTGAAGATTGTTCAAGTCTTTTGGCTGAACTTGCGCCGTATATACAGAAATAACCTAAAATATGCTATAAATCCCTGCATATATCCTATGTGGGGATTTGTCGCGTTTTAAATTTCAGAAGCTTTGGTCGGAGGCTGTTATGCAGAACAAGTTTATGCTTGCCGCCATCGCTGAGGCAAGGGTAGCCGCCGAGAGCGGCGAGGTTCCTGTCGGAGCGGTTGTTGTTAAAGACGGCGAGGTTATAGCTGCGGCTCACAATCTTTGTGAGAGCGACGGATGCGCCCTTTTGCATGCAGAGGTTCTTGCAATCGGCAGGGCATGCGAGATACTTGGGGAGTCCCGTCTTGACGGGTGCGATATGTATGTTACGCTTGAGCCGTGTGCTATGTGCTGCGGTGCAATATCCCATGCGAGAATACGGCGGCTGTACTTCGGCGCGTATGACTTGCTTGCAGGCTGCGTTGCGTCAAGGCTGAGGCTTTTCGACCGAAACTCGCCGCTGAGAAGCGTTGAGTACTATTGCGGACTTATGGAGACGGAATGTTCTGAAATTTTAACGGACTTTTTTAAAAAAATTCGGAATACGGATATTACATCAACTCAAAATTAGTAAATAAATTAAAATATACAATACATTTTGGAGGTACAATAATGGCAAAGAAATTTGTATACCTTTTTAAAGAAGGAGACGCATCAATGAGAGAGCTTCTCGGCGGTAAGGGTGCAAACCTCGCTGAGATGACAAAAATCGGCCTCCCTGTTCCCCAGGGTTTCACCGTGTCAACTGAGGCATGTACTCAGTATTATGACGATGGCCGTAAAATCAGCGAAGAAATTCAGGCTGAGATTATGGAAAACATCACAAAGATGGAAGAAATCTGCGGTAAGAAGTTCGGCGATAAGGAGAATCCTCTCCTCGTATCTGTTCGTTCAGGTGCAAGAGCTTCTATGCCCGGTATGATGGATACAATTTTAAACCTCGGTCTTAACGAGGATGTTGTTGAGGCTATGGCTGCAAAGTCAGGCAACGCAAGATGGGCTTGGGACTGTTACAGAAGATTTATTCAGATGTATTCAGATGTTGTTATGGAAGTTGGTAAGAAGTACTTCGAGCAGCTCATCGACGAGATGAAGGAAGCTAAGGGCGTAACTCAGGATGTTGAGCTTACAGCTGATGACCTTAAGGAGCTTGCTTCTCAGTTCAAGGCTGAGTACAAGAATAAGATAGGCGCAGACTTCCCCACAGACCCCAAAGAACAGCTCATGGGTGCTGTTGAGGCTGTATTCCGTTCATGGGACAACCCCAGAGCAAATGTTTACCGTCGTGACAACGATATCCCTTATTCATGGGGTACTGCTGTTAATGTTCAGATGATGGCATTCGGTAACATGGGTGACGATTGCGGTACAGGTGTTGCATTTACAAGAGACCCTGCTACAGGTGAAAGAGGACTCATGGGTGAGTTCCTTGTAAACGCTCAGGGTGAGGATGTTGTTGCAGGTGTTAGAACTCCTATGCCTATCGCACAGATGGCAGAAAAGTTCCCCGAAGCATTTGAGGAATTCAACAAGGTTTGTGCAATCCTTGAAGACCATTACAGAGACATGCAGGACATGGAGTTCACTATTGAGAACAAAAAGCTCTACATGCTCCAGACAAGAAACGGTAAGAGAACAGCTAAGGCTGCTTTAAAGATTGCTTGTGACCTCGTTGATGAGGGCATGATCGACAAGAAGAAGGCTGTTGCTATGATTGACCCGAGAAACCTCGATACACTTCTCCATCCGCAGTTTGACGCTAAGGCATTGAAGGCTGCAACTCCTGCCGGCAGAGGTCTTGGTGCATCTCCGGGTGCTGCTTGCGGTAAGGTTGTATTCACAGCTGAAGATGCAGAGGCTTGGAACGCAAGAGGCGAGAAAGTTATTCTCGTTCGTCTTGAGACTTCACCTGAGGATATCACAGGTATGAAAGCTTCTCAGGGTATCCTGACAGTTCGTGGCGGTATGACATCTCACGCAGCCGTTGTTGCTCGTGGTATGGGTACTTGCTGTGTATCAGGTTGTGGCGAAATCAACATGGACGAAGAAAACAAGAAATTCACCTTAGCAGGCAAGACATATGTTGAGGGTGACTATATTTCAATCGACGGTTCTACAGGTAACATCTACGACGGTATCATTCCTACAGTTGATGCTGAAATCGCAGGTGAGTTCGGTAGAATCATGGAGTGGGCTGACAAGTACAGAACTCTCAAGGTTCGTACAAATGCTGATACTCCCGCTGATGCTAAGAAAGCTCGTGAACTCGGTGCAGAAGGTATCGGTCTCTGCCGTACAGAGCACATGTTCTTCGAAGCTGAAAGAATCGCTGCATTCCGTGAAATGATCTGTGCT
>JAZUCQ010000030.1:0-19217 GCA_045639145.1 Clostridia bacterium
TTTTGTGTCTTATTGTTCCTTATTTCTAAATAAATATCATAATCTAAATGAAGGGTTTTGTCAATCGCAAAATGTCCCTAAAAGCTACATTCTGTGGGGGTTTTGTCAGTAAAAATTTAATTCTGATGAAATTTGTAAAAAAAAATTAAAAAAATTTTAAAAAAACTCTTGCGTTTTTGCTCTAAATAGATTAGAATAGTAACAAGGTGGAGCGAAGTGTACCGAAATGTATTAAAGTGTACCAAATTTTGGTTCTATGCCTAAATATTACCGAAAGGGGGCAGCAGATGTGCTTGTCGGAAGTTACGAACAGAATATCGATGCAAAGGGCAGAGTAAATATACCCGCGAAGTTTCGTTCATCATTAGGCGAGACATTTGTTGTTGCTGCCGGTGATGAAAAATGCGTTAATATCTACCCCTTGCCCGAGTGGAACGCTTTTATGGACAGGGTAGCCTCTATTGATGCAGAGGACAGGGCAATGATAATGAGATACATTCAAAAGACATCTGCCGAATGTGACCTTGACAGTCAGGGCAGAGTTGTTATTCCGCCGAAGCTGCGTGAGTATGCAGAGCTTGTGCGTGAGATTGTTGTTGTCGGTGTACATAAAAAGGTTGAGGTATGGAGCCTTGGCAACTGGAACGGATATTCAGACAACGAATTTGATATGGACAAGATTTCCGATATCATGAAGCGGATTGGCATATAGCGGAGGGATATGATGGAATTTAAACATATCTCGGTTCTTTTAAAAGAGAGTGTGGACATGCTCAGGGTAAACCCCGACGGTATCTATGTTGACGGAACACTGGGCGGCGGCGGACATTCGTCATATGTGGCGGCATCGCTTTCTGAAAACGGAATGCTTGTCGGTATCGACCGTGACACGACGGCGCTTGAGTTTGCAGGAGAGAGGCTCTCGCAATTTAAGTGCAGAAAACAGCTTTGCCACAATAACTTCTTTAATATAAAAGAGGTATTGTCAGGTTTAGGTATAGACAAGATTGACGGCGCGATACTTGACCTTGGTGTGTCTTCCCCTCAGCTTGACATACCCGAGAGGGGCTTCAGCTATCACAATACAGCCAGACTTGATATGCGAATGGACCAAACCGCGGAGCTTGATGCGTACACGGTAGTAAATACTTATGAAGAAAAGCGGCTTGCCGACATAATCTTCAAATACGGCGAGGAGCGGTATGCGAGGAAGATTGCGGCGGCAATCTGCAAAAAGAGAGAAATTTCGCCGATTGAGACAACGGAGGAGCTTTCGGATTTGATAAAATCCGTCTTTCCCGTATCCAAAAGATATGCGGACAAGCATCCTGCAAAGAGAACCTTTCAGGCGATAAGGATAGAGGTTAACAGCGAGCTTGACGGACTTTCTGAGGCAATCCGTGATTTTGCGGACTGCCTAAAGAGCGGCGGCAGACTTGCCGTGATAAGCTTTCATTCACTTGAGGACAGAATTGTAAAAACTACATTTGCAGAGCTTGCAAGCGGTTGTGTTTGTCCAAAGGATTTTCCCGTATGCGTATGCGGAAGAAAACCGCAGGCAAAGCTTGTTACGAATAAGCCGATAGTATCGGGAGCGGAGGAGCTTGAACAAAACTTCCGTGCCCACAGCGCAAAGCTGAGAGTAATAGAGAAATTATAAAGAAAGGATGACGGGTGTGCCGACTTCGACCAAAACCAGAGAAAAAAGCAATACCTATAAGTCGCACAATTTATCATACAGCAGGGCTATGAGTGACAGGCGGCTCTATGCTAACACGAGTTCAGCATATGAGATACCGACGGCATATCCCGAGAGAAAAGACAGACCTGTAGATAGCCGTAATGTAAATGGCAGAAAACGCAAGACGGCTTCGTTCTCGCTGAACAGACCTGCGTTTGCGGTGTTTATGTTTGTAGCAACATTGGTGGTTTTGTGCTGCTGTGTTATATACAGACAGACGGTAATTTTAGAGAGTAATCAGGAGATAAAAAAGCTCGAAAAGGAATATGCGGCAATCCTTGCAACAAATCAGGCGATGCAGGCAGAGATTGATATGTGGCTTGAGATGGGCGAGGTAGAGAGATACGCAAGGGAAGAGCTTGGAATGATAAAGCCTGAGACGAGTCAGATTTTTTACATAGATATGAAGATGGAGGATATGAGCGGCAAGGGAAGCGTTTCGGAATCTGCCGCAAATGCGGCATACGGTATACAAGGAAGCCTTGTTAATGCTTTTAGGGTTTTAAAATAGAGCCAAGGTGAATATAATTATGCGTGAGAGAAGAATTTCCTTGTGCCAAATTTGATGCCGTCCGGCCGCGAAAGCTTCGGACGGCATATTTTGCTTTACGGCAGTTGTTTAAAAATGCAAAGAGGTGATTTAGGGTGGCTGATATGCGAGACAGAGGAAAAGCGGATTTCCTCGGCGGAACAAGACCTGTTCACAGAAAAAGAATAAAGTGGGTTATGATGATAGGAGTGCTGCTGCTTGCAGGACTCGTTTTGCGTATTTCATGGCATCAGATAGTAGACGGAAGTGAGCTTTCCCGAAAGGCGCTTGAACAGCAGACAAGCGACAACACGGTCAGCGCAAAGAGGGGTAAGATTTATGACCGTAACTACAAGGTTATGGCGAGCAATGTAACGGTTGAGACGATAAGCATAACCCCCGAGAATATACGAAAATCACTCGACAAAAATAATATGTCCTACACCCGTGCGGCAGAGGATATCGCAGCGATAGTGTCAGCAGACAGCGAGGATGTCTTAGAGAAGATAAACAAAAAAAGCGGCTTTGAATATATCAAAAAGAAGGTTGACAAGGAAACCGCAGACGAGCTGAGAAGATATATCGAGGCGAACCATATATCGGGAATAAGCTTTGTTGAGGATGTAAAGAGGTATTATCCGTACAACAATTTGGCTGCGCACATTATCGGCTTTGTAGGTGACGATAATCAGGGACTTGAAGGAATAGAGAGCATATATGACGATAAGCTCAGCGGTGTCCCGGGGCGTGTGGTTTCGACCCGTGATTCGGCAGGCTTTGAATCGGGAAACGAGTACGAGAGTTATATCGAGGCACAGGACGGCTACAGCGTTGTGCTGACTATCGACGAGGTAATCCAAAGCTATGCCGAAAAGCATCTTGAGGAGGCGAGGATTTCCAACAAGATAGAAGAGGGTGCGGCGGCAATCGTTATGGATGTTAATACGGGTGAGGTTCTTGCGATGACAAGTAAGCCTGACTATAATTTAAACCAGCCGTTTGAGATTACCGATGCAATAAAGGAAAAGTACCCCGATGCCGAGGAGGAGCTTAAGTCTCTTGAGGGCATGGACTATGTAAACAGATTTAACGAGATTATTCAGGTGGTAAGGCGAAACAAGGCGGTTGTTGACTCGTACGAGCCGGGCTCAACCTTTAAGTCGGTTGTTGCGGCAATGGCGATTGAGACGGGTGCTTGCACGCTTGAGGATGTTTTCTCCTGCGGCGGTTCTATCAAGGTTTTAACCCACACAATCCATTGTGCGAACAGAAACGGTCACGGAAGTCAGAACTTTGCTCAGGCGGTTCAGAACTCCTGCAACCCCGCGTTTATCAATATAGGACAGAAGATAGGCAAGGAGAGACTGCTCAAAGGTCTTCGCGCATTCGGCTTTTTTGAAAAGACTGGAATTGAACTCCCGGGTGAGACAATGGGTCTCGGCTTTGTTGAGAGCAACTTTACCGATGCCGACCTTGCGACAACATCATTCGGACAGTCGGTAACCGTTACACCGCTCCAGATTATAACCGCGGTAAGTGCGATTGCCAACGGCGGAACACTGTATAAGCCGCATGTTGTGCGTGAGATTGTAAACTCCGACAACATAGTTATGGAGAAGAATGAACCCGAGGTAGTCCGCCAGGTTATCTCGGAGGAGACGAGCAAAACAATGTGCTCGATACTTGAATCGGTTGTATCTCAGGGCGGTGGTAAAAATGCTTACCTTGCAGGCTTCCGCATTGCAGGCAAGACAGGAACCTCCGAGAAAATCCCCAGAGGAAACCAAAAATACATTGCATCATTTATCGGTTTTGCACCTGCTGACAATCCCAAGGTTGCATGTCTTGTAATCCTTGACCAGCCCGAAATCGGTATGACATATTACGGCGGTATGATTGCGGCTCCCGTTGTGAAGAATATTCTTGAAGAGACGCTTTTGTATCTGGAGGTTGAGCCTCAGTACAGCGAGGACGAGAAAAAGTACGCTGAGATTGAGGTTCCCGATGTCTCGGGCAGAACGAGCGAGGACGCAAAACGGATTTTAGCCGAGGCAGGCTTTGAAATAAGGGTAAAAGGAAGTGGCGGAATAATTACCGACCAGATACCCAAGGCACATACAAAGCTTTCGTCGGGTTCTGCCGTTGTGGCGTATATGGACGGAACGAGCGCCGAGAGAACGGCGGTTGTCCCTGATGTTATCGGCATGAATGCCTCAGAGGCGGCGGCAGAGATTACAAACGAGGGATTAAATGCCAGAATAAAAGGTATTTCGGGTTCGGGATATGCAATATGCTCTGCACAGTCGCCCGAGCCGGGTGCCATAGTCGAGCCGGGAACGGTAGTTACAATTGATTTTAAGTATACCGAGGTTGCGGCGGACTAAAACCTTACAGAAAGGATAGATTTAACATGAAGCTTACAGAACTTCTTGACGGGATTGACGCTGCGAGAATAATAGGCAGCGAGCATCTTAATATTACGGGCATTGCG
The DNA here is from genome assembly GCA_045639145.1 of Clostridia bacterium. Classification (GTDB taxonomy): domain Bacteria; phylum Bacillota; class Clostridia; order Monoglobales; family Monoglobaceae; genus UMGS1820. Next base: position 4,762 of record JAZUCQ010000030.1, read on the forward strand.
TTCAACTCGATTGAGGTAAAACCCGGTAACATATTTGTGTGCATAACAGGCTTTAAAACTGACGGTCACAAGTATGCAGAGGACGCAATATCAAGAGGTGCGATTGCGGTTATGGCAGAGCGTGACATAAGTGCGCTCGGTGTTACCTGCGTTCTGTGCGACAATACACGGCTTGCCCTTGCAAAGGCGGCGGCAAATTTCTACGGCCACCCCGAGAGGAAGTTCCGTCTTATAGGAATTACGGGCACAAACGGCAAGACAACAACCACTTATCTTGTAAAATCGGTTTTAGAGTCACTCGGACACAAGGTTGGATTGATTGGAACAAACCAGAATATGATAGGCACAGAGGTAATTCCGTCAAAGCATACAACGCCCGATTCTCTTGAGCTTATGCAGCTTTTTTCACGCATGGCGGAGAAGGGAGCGGAGTATGTTGTGATGGAGGTATCATCACATTCGCTTGCACTTGACCGTGTTACTGCGTGTACCTTTGATGTAGGGGCGTTTACCAATATAACGCAGGACCACCTTGACTTCCACGAGACAATGGAGAAGTATCTTGAGGCAAAGGGAATACTCTACAAGATTTCCAAAACAGGTGTTGTCAATATTGATGACAGCGGAGCAGAGTATCTTCTCGGTGCATCTGCCTGTGACAAGATGCTGACCTACGGAATAGAAAACGATTGCGATTTGCGCGCATATGATGTGAAGCTTTCCGAAAAGGGAGTGGCTTTCAGCGTAAGATATAACGGCGAGGAATTTCCCGTAGAGCTTGGTATACCGGGCGAATTTTCGGTTTACAATGCGCTGACGGCTATCGGCTGTCTTGTTGCGGCAGGGATTGATATGCGTCAAGCAGTTGACGGCTTAAAGAGTGCAAGAGGAGTAAAGGGCAGAGTTGAGGTTGTAGAGACGGGCAGAGATTTCAGCGTTATAATTGACTATGCCCACACCCCCGACGGTCTTTATAATGTAATCAGCACAATCCGCGGCTTTTGTAAGGGCAGAATAATAACTGTCTTTGGCTGCGGCGGTGACAGAGATGCATCAAAGAGACCAAAGATGGGTAAGATTGCAGCCCTGCTTTCTGATTTTTGTGTAGTTACAAGCGACAACCCCCGAACAGAAGACCCTGAAAAAATTGTGGCGGAGGTAGTAGAGGGTGTACGCATGGGCAACTGTGAATATACGGTTGTGACAAACAGGTTCGAGGCGATTGAATATGCCCTTGACCATGCAAAATCTGACGATGTTGTTCTGCTTGCAGGCAAGGGTCACGAGACATATCAAATCCTCTCGGACAGAACCATTAACTTTGACGAGAGAGAGATAGTGAAAAAGCTGCTTAATATCGGGGTGTAATGTAAATGGAAGAAATATTCAATCTAAAAAAAGCGGCGGCCGCAATGTCGGGAGAGCTGAAAAACTGTCCCGATGAGGCGGCGCTCATAACGGCTGTATCTACCGATACAAGAACAATAACCGACGGCGCGATGTTCTTTGCACTAAAGGGCGAAAATTCTGACGGACACCGCTTTATAAATGCTGCGGCAGAAAAGGGTGCAGTCTGCTGTGTGGCAGATAAGACCGCTGATATACCAAACGGTGTTCCCGTGATTTTGGTTGAGGATACCTCTCAGGCACTTCTTGATTTTGCAGGGGCATACCGAAGAGAGATGAAAATTCCCGTCATTGCGGTAACGGGAAGCGTCGGCAAAACCTCAACACGCGGAATGATTGCAAGTGTTTTGTCGCAAAAGTACAAAACGCTTGCGACAGAGGGGAATTTTAACAACGAAATCGGTGTTCCACACACGCTGTTCAGGCTCACACACGAGCACGAGATTGCGGTAATCGAGATGGGAATGAACCACTTCGGGGAGCTTTCGCGGATTACTGCGGCGGCAAGACCTGATACCGCGGTTATAACCAATGTCGGCGAGGCACATATTGAAAATCTCGGCAGCCGTGAGGGGATACTCAGTGCAAAGCTTGAGGTCTTAGAGGGATTGTCTCATGGCGGAACCGTGATACTCAACGGCGATAACGATATGCTTTGGAGCGTGAACGGTGCTCTTGATTTTGAGACGATATACTTCGGGGCGGATAACACAAAAAGTGACCTTCTTGCCGAAAATGTAAGAACCTATGCCGAGGGCAGTGAGTTCACATTCCGTGCAGAGGGTCAGGAATACACTGTGATAATCAATGTAGCGGGCAGACATCATATATATAATGCGCTGTGCTCCATACTTGTAGGAATGAAATATAATGTGCCCTTCCGTGATATTATTACGGGTATACGCGAGTTTGTTCCTGTGGGAATGAGACAGGCGGAGGTAAAGCTAAACGGTTACACCTTGATTAAGGATTGCTACAACGCAAATCCTACCTCTATGAAATCGGGGCTTGAGGTACTCTCGCTCAAAGAGACAAAGGGGCGCCGTGTGGCGTGTCTCGGTGATATGATGGAGCTTGGTACTATAACCGAAAAAGCTCATTTTGATACGGGCAAGCTTATACCTGAGTACAAGATTGACTGTCTGATAACTGTCGGCAGCCGTGCAAAGCTGATTGCAGACGGTGCGAGGGAGGCAGGCATGGACAGCGGCTTAATCTATTCTTTTGACAGCAACGAGCAGCTGACAGAGCATCTGTATGATATATTGGAAAAAGACGATGTAATTTTGCTCAAAGCGTCAAGGAGTATGAAGCTTGAGGAGATAGCGGAGTTTATGGAGAAAAAATCTAAAGCTTAGGCTCAAAGAGGGAGTGTATCTTTTATGTATGAGTTATTGACAGGAATGCTTGGAGCATTTATATTGTCTGCGGTTCTGGGGATATGGCTTATCCCCGTTTTAAGACGCTTAAAGTTCGGTCAGGAAATCCGCGAGGAGGGTCCCAAGTGGCATGCCAAAAAGTCGGGAACCCCTACAATGGGCGGTCTTATCTTTATTGCGGCAATAATTATTATGACAGCGGTATGCTATACGGCAGGTGTTTTGCTTGGAATGGATATCCCTGTCGGCTCTGAGATAACAATGCTGCTTGTTATCTCGGTTGTGTACGGCATAATAGGGTTTATAGATGATTACATAAAGGTAATCCTCAAACGAAATTTAGGTCTTACAGCCAAGCAGAAGTTTTTGCTGCAGCTTGTTGCGGCGGTCCTGTTTGTATGCTGGGCGGTATACGGCGAGGGTGTATCTACGGTTGTAAGAATACCCTTTACTTCGGCAGAGCTTAACTTGGGTTGGCTGTTCATTCCGTTTGCAACACTTGTTATACTTGCGACGGTAAACAGCGTAAACTTAACCGACGGACTTGACGGACTTGCAACATCTGTGACGATTGTTGTTGCGGCGTTTTTTATGATATTCTCGCGGCTTGATGTTTTTGCAAATACGGCAGTTTCACTCTTTGCCGCAATACTTACGGGAAGCCTTTTCGGGTTTCTTATTCACAACAAATATCCTGCCAAGGTGTTTATGGGCGATACAGGCTCGCTGTTTCTGGGCGGTGCGGTGTGCGGAATGGCAATTTTGCTCGAACAGCCGCTTGCTCTGCTTATAGTAGGCTTTGTATATGTGGCAGAATCCCTGTCGGTTATCCTGCAGGTAATCTCGTTCAAGACAACGGGAAAGCGTATCTTTAAGATGAGTCCTGTCCACCATCATTTTGAGATGTGCGGCTGGAGCGAAAAAAAGGTAGTTATTGTGTTTACACTTGTAACGGCTCTGCTCTGCACGCTCATGTATTTCTTTGGATAATATTTTCGATAAAACGGAGAGGTTTGTATGAGAAACGGAACAACCTATAACAGAAGAGTGCCTCGCAGTTCAGGCAGACGCACCAATCAAGGCGTATTTGCCGAGATTTTGAGCAAGGCAAAGGTCATCAAGACCGCCCCTGATTATTTGTTTTTAGGGGTAGTTGTTCTTTTGCTTACATATGGTGTTATCATGCTTTACAGTGCCAGCAGCGGAAGAGCGTATTCGGACTTTGGCGACAGCCTTTGGTATATCAAAAGACATCTGCTCTGGATGGCGGTTGGCGTTGTCGCAATGGTGGCTTGTTCAAGAATTGATTACCATGTTTTTGAGGGAAGAGCCGCAGGATTGTGTTACATAGGAGGCGGCTTGCTTTTGATTGCTGTTTTGCTCTTTGGTACAACGATAAACGGTGCAAAGAGATGGCTTTTTGGTATACAGCCGTCAGAGATAGCAAAGCTTGCCATTATTATCTTGTTTTCGTATAAGCTGAGCCGTGACTTAGCTCAAAAAGAGATAAAAAGCCTGAAAAAAAGCTTTATCCCATATATGTTTTTGCTCGCGTTGTACCTTGGCTTGCTGCTTTTGCAGCCGCATTTTTCGTGTGCGTTGCTGATAGGTGCGACCGCGTGCCTGCTGCTTTTGGTGGCAGGTACACCGATTAAGTATTTTGTCGGTATGGCGTCATTTGCGATACCGCTTGGAATAATCGCAGTAATAGCCGAGCCTTACAGACTGCAAAGAATACTCAACTTTGCCGACCCGTTCGCGGATTTGCAGGGCGGCGGCTGGCAGGTGGCGCAATCCCTTTACGCCATTGGCTCGGGCGGACTTTTTGGTGTAGGTCTTGGCAACAGCAGACAAAAGTTTCAGTCTCTTCCCGAGCCTCAGAATGATTTTATATTCTCGGTTCTGTGCGAGGAGCTTGGACTTTTAGGCGCAGTTTTGCTTATCGCCTTGTTTGCGTTCCTTTTAATCAGGGGAATAAAAATTGCCCTGAATGCCCCCGACCTGTTCGGCACTCTTTTGGTTGTCGGCTTTGTGGGAATTGTAATGATACAGGCAATGTTTAATATCGCGGTTGTTACCGCAACCGTGCCAAACACGGGCGTTCCGTTGCCGTTTTTCAGCTACGGCGGAACGGCACTCGTTGTAACAATGGCAGAGATGGGAATTGTTCTTAATGTTTCGCGGCAGACTAAAATGCCGATTTAGGGGGATTTAATTTGAAAATTCTGTTTGCAGGCGGAGGTACGGCAGGGCATATCAACCCTGCCCTTGCCATTGCCAATTATATAAAAGAACAAAAGGCGGACACAGAGGTTCGGTTTGTGGGAACGGCGGAGGGACTTGAGGCAAGTCTTATTCCGCACAGCGGTTATGCACTCGACATAATAAGGGTGCACGGATTTGAACGCAAGCTCAGCTTTGCAACCGTAAAAACCATGCTCGAAATTCCGCCTGCCGTAATCGCGTCAAGACGGATAATAAAAAAATTCAAGCCTGATATGGTAGTCGGCACGGGCGGTTATGTCTGCGGACCTGTTCTCTATGCGGCGGCAAAGATGGGTATTCCTACGCTTGTGCATGAGTCAAACGCATATGCAGGGATAACCACAAGAATATTGGCAAAGTATGTTGATACCGTTGCAATCGGTATGGAAGCGGCAAGAGACCGAATATCGGGTGCAAAAAATATTGTGTTTACGGGCAACCCCGTAAGACCGTCAATCCTGTCTGCCGACAGGGGTGCGGCAAGAAAAAAGCTGTCCCCCGATGATAAGCCTTTTATTGTAATATTCGGCGGAAGCCTCGGTGCGAGGGATTTTAATGCCGCGGCGGTTGACTGGATATGCTCTGTGGCGGATACTGACAAGTATCGGATTTTAATGGGCACGGGCAAGAACAACCAATACGGAGCAGTTTGTGAGCGTTTTTTGAAAAACGGAATTGATATTGAAAAATACGAGGACATAACAGTTAGCGAATATATCTATGATATGGATATAGCGATGAATGCGGCGGATTTGGTAATCTCGCGTGCAGGGGCAAGCACCCTGGCGGAGCTTACCGCAATAGGCAAGCCTGCGATACTTGTCCCCTCGCCTTATGTTACCGACAATCATCAGGAGCATAACGCAAGGGCAATCGAGGCAGGCGGCGGTGCCGTTGTTATATGTGAAAAGGATTTAAACGCAGATACATTAGGCGAGGCGGTTGAGGAGATAACTAAAAGCACTACGCGTATCTCTAATATGAAAAAAGCCTCGGCAAAAATGGGTGTTCCCAATTCCACAGCCGAAATCTACAAAGAGATTATGAGGCTGATTTAATGCACACAACTCCAAAAGCATCATATATCAATAGTGAGACGAGTGTAAATTGATATGATGTGAAACGGAGGTAGCAAAGTGTGTGAACTGATAATAAACGGCGGAGTGCCCTTAAACGGAGAGGTCCGTGTTCAGGGCAGTAAAAATGCTGTGCTGCCGATTTTGGCGGCAACAGTCCTGACAGACGATGAATGTGTCATACATAACTGCCCCGACATCTCGGATGTAGGGGCGGCATTTGATATTTTGAGGTCACTCGGCTGCAGTGCTGAATATTCAAGCGGTGTTGCAAGAGTGTGTGCACGCGGTGCGGACAGGGCGATTATATCGAGGGAGCTTATGCAGAGGATGCGTTCGTCGGTTATGTTTATGGGAGCAATGCTCTCTCGCGGCGGCGAGGTTATGCTGTGCAGACCCGGCGGATGTCAGCTCGGCGAGAGACCCATTGATATGCATATATGCTCGCTCACCCGTTTGGGTGCTGAGATAACAGAAAGCGGCGGTTGCATTTGCTGTCGGCTCGGTAAGGCGGTATCGGGAGATATAACGCTTGTCTATCCGAGCGTAGGAGCTACCGAAAATATAATGCTTATGTGTGCAGGCGGCGAATGCGAGGTCAGAATATTCAATCCTGCAAGAGAGCCTGAAATTGTAGAACTGCAAAACTTCCTTAATATGATGGGTGCGGATATTCGCGGAGCAGGCGGAGATGTAATATGGATAAGAAAGGCAGGCTCGCTCCACGGCTGTGAATATTCGGTCGCACCCGACAGAATTGTGGCGGCAACATATGCATGTATGACTGCTGCATGCGGCGGTGATGTGCTCTTGCGCGAGGCGGTCGCAGACCATATGCGGATACCACTTGAGGTGCTGTCCGAGATGGGTTGTGAGATTGACGCGGGCGACTTTGGTATAACGGTAAGAGCAAACGGCAGATGCTCTGCCATAGCTAATATTAAAACATTACCATATCCGGGATTTCCGACAGATGTTCAGCCGATGCTGTGCTCGGCTTTGGCAGGGGCAAAGGGAGTTTCGCGTATAGTTGAGACGATTTTTGAAAACAGATTCAGCTATGTCCCCGAGCTTAAAAAGATGGGCGCAGATATAATCGAGAGCGGCTGCTCAATAGAAATAACGGGCGTGGAACGGCTCCGAGGTGCATGTGTCAAGGCAAAGGATTTGCGCGGCGGCGCGGCACTTGTTACGGCGGCACTCTCCGCGGAGGGAACAACCGTGATAGGCGGAGTGGAGTACATAGACAGAGGCTATGAGAAAATAGAAAAGATGTTGACGCAGATTGGTGCGGATATAATGCGGCTGTAACTGCAATCGCACACAGGAGGAACAAAAATGAAAAAGCGTAGAAAAACAAGAGCAAAAAATACTGCGCCGTCGTCCTTGAGGATGGGAGTTTTGATAACGGTTTTAACTCTCATTGTCGCGGCGGCAGCAGCTTTGATGGTGCCTGCCTTTAATGTGACCGAGGTATATTGCGAGGGAAATGTCAACCTTAAAACAGAGGAAATTTTATCTGCGGCGCAGCTCGAGACAGGGAAAAATATTCTGCTTTCAAACATAGGAGGGGCAAGACGCAGAGTAGAGAAATTCCCGATTGTGGAGCGGGCGCAGATGCGCAGGGTATTCCCCGACAAAATCTGCATTACTGTGACAGAAAGAGTTCCCGCGGGCTACATAACAAGAGGCGCGGAATGTATCGTAGTAGCAACGGACGGCACCGTGCTTGAGGTAATAACCGACGGCAGAGCGGCGGAGCTTATAGAAAAAAATACCCCCGAGCCTGAGCAACACTCTGAAGAGAAGACCAATGAAGAGACAAGCTCAAAGGCTGAAGAGACTTCCGAAGATGCTCAAAGCGAAGAGCAGACAGAACCGACGGAGACGGAGGAAGAATTGTATTCTGTTCCGCTTATAGTCGGCATTGAGGTCAAGGCAGCAGATGCGGGCGAGGAAATCAAGTCGGAGGACGAGGCAAAGCTTAATAAGCTTATGGAGCTTTGCTCTGCAATGTCTGATGCACATATTCTTGGCAGAATGACATATATAGACATATCGGATATCGAGGATATAAGGATTATGCTTGAAAACCGCCTCGACATTTATATCGGCAATGCAGATAACATAGCGTACAGGGCAAGGTTTCTTGCAGAGGTAATCACAAGCAGCATATCACCGTATGAGCATGTGATTATAGACTACCGCGGAGACGATGTCTATGTCAGAGCACCCGAGGACGGCAAGGACAGAACTGTCCGCAAGGAAGAGGACGAAGAGGCTACAGAAGGTCAGGACGGCGAAGGCGCAGACGAGGCTTTAGAGGAAGAAGAGACGGAGGAAGAGGACACCAACATAGCAAACGAAATACAAATGTAATATTATTTTAAAAAGTTTGCAAAATTGTCTTTACAAAATTAAAAAAAATGGTATAATGTAAGTTAGAAGTATTTTAACATGATACTCTTTATTGCAAGCTCTGTCTTGTCAAACAGGGGTAAAAGCTATAAAATTACAGTCAGAGAAATGTTTGCAGGTGCACACCTGCAGAGTATATATTCAGTTAGGAGGAAAAAACAGTGTTCCAGTTTGATACAGAAAACACTAACCCTGCGCAGATTAAGGTTGTCGGTGTAGGCGGTGGCGGTAACAATGCCGTAAACAGAATGATAGAGGCAGATGTTAAATGCGTAGAATTCATTGCTGTAAATACGGACAAGCAGGACCTTACACTTTCTGCAGCATCACAGAAAATTCAGATAGGTGAGAAGATTACAAAGGGTCTTGGTGCAGGTGCCGACCCCGAAATCGGTAAAAAGGCGGCAGAAGAGAGCCGTGACGAAATTGCTCAGGCGGTTAAGGGTGCGGATATGGTATTCGTTACCGCAGGTATGGGCGGCGGAACAGGTACAGGTGCAGCTCCTGTTGTTGCAGAGGTTGCAAAGGAGATGGGCGTGCTGACCGTCGGTATCGTTACAAAGCCGTTCTGGTTTGAGGGTAAGGTTCGTCAGAAGAACAGCGACGAGGGTATTAAAAACCTTATGGGTGCAGTTGATACTTTGGTTGTTATCCCCAACGATAAGCTGCTTGAGGTTGCTGAGAACAGAACTCCTCTTATGGAATCATTCCGTATGGCAGACGAGATATTAAGACAGGGTGTTCAGGGTATTTCTGACCTGATTTCACGCCCCGGTCTTATCAGTCTTGACTTTGCTGATATCAAGACTATTATGAAGGATACAGGCTTTGCACATATGGGTATCGGCCGTGCAACAGGCGAAACCCGTGCGGAAGAGGCGGCAAAGAAGGCTATACATAGCCCGCTGCTTGAGACTACTATTGAGGGTGCAAAGGGCGTTATCCTTAATGTTACGGGCGGCAGCGACCTCGGTATTCTTGAGGTTAAGACTGCGGCAGAGCTTGTCGAGGAGGCTGCTGATGCTGATGCTAACATCATCATCGGTGCTATCGTTGACGAGACACTCGGTGACGAAATTCAGGTTACCGTTATTGCAACAGGCTTTAAGGGCAATGTTCCGACTGATAATGACACAAGTTCATTTGACAGTTTTTTAAGCCGTTTCGGCAATGGTAAGAGCAGCGCTGCGGCTCCTGCGGCTTCGGGTGATGTTGCCCGTCCCGTTGAGAAGGTTCAGCCGTCGAGCGGATTGTTCAACAAGTTCGGTGAGGACGACGGCATAGATGTGCCTGTGTTTCTCCGCAAGAACAGATAGTTAAATTTTAGAAGAATATAAAGGGTCGGGTGTATATTCGGCCCTTTTGCTTTTGCAGGGAATACCGCAGATACAGAGGGGGAACTATATGCGCAGACTAATCGACAAATTAAGAGATACGCAAAATTTAACAGATGACGAATTTAAGGCTCTCATAACAGAGGATATCGACACCGATTATCTGTATTCCGAGGCGGACAAGGTTCGCAGACAGCATTACGGAAACAAGGTGTATTTGAGGGGACTTATTGAGATATCAAATTACTGTAAAAACGATTGCTTTTATTGCGGAATACGCGCATCCAACAAGAATGCGGTTCGCTACCGACTCAGCGAGGAAGAAATTCTTGATTGCTGCCAAAACGGCTATGAGCTGGGATTTAAAACCTTTGTTATGCAGGGCGGCGAGGATGTGCATTTTACAGATGATGTAATGTGTAACCTGATACGCGAGATAAAGAAAAGATACCCTGAATGTGCAGTAACTCTGTCACTGGGGGAGAGAAGCTATGACAGCTATAAAAAAATGTATGATGCAGGCGCGGACAGATACCTGCCCCGTCACGAGACGGCAAGCGAGGAGCATTATTCAAAGCTTCATCCCGAGAGTATGAGCCTTGCAAACCGCAGAGAATGTCTCTTTAACCTGAAAAAAATCGGCTACCAGACGGGCAGCGGATTTATGGTGGGTTCGCCTTATCAGACAACGGATAATATAATCGGGGATTTGCGTTTTTTGCAGGAATTGTCTCCGCATATGATAGGGATAGGTCCGTATATAACCCACAGGGAGACACCTTTTAAAGACTTCAAGTCTGGTACACTCGGGCAGACACTAAGGCTGATATCGGTTTTAAGACTGATGTTTCCAAAGGTGCTGCTGCCTGCAACAACCGCGCTCGGCACGATTGCCGAGGGCGGCAGAGAGATGGGACTTATGGCAGGGGCAAATGTTGTTATGCCTAACCTGTCACCTCTAAAATCACGAAAGCTGTATGACTTGTATGAGAATAAAATCTGTACGGGTGACGAGGCGGCAGAGTCCCGAAACAGCCTTGAAAAAAGCGTAAAAGCAATCGGCTACGAGGTAGTGTCCGACCGCGGCGACGCAAAGAAATAGTGAGCAAAAATCCCCGTTTTTGAAAACGGGGATTTTTTGATGAACCGTGTCAGTTTAATAAAATATATTTATCCGTTCCGCGGAATGCATAAATATACTCCCTACATCAATTACATTCTTGCTATGCTCCATAATTCATTCCGAGCACCTCACAAAACTCGAGCAGGTTTGTTAATTTATCAGCTTTGTAGGGTGCGGCGATTTCGACGCACCGTCTGCGGACCCTACATTATTGTTTATTAAATTAATTATAGGCTCGTGTCAAGTTAGCACCAAAAAAATTAAATCTTGCACAATAAGAGACTTTTCTTGTGTTTTATCTTACATATGTCCACTGTCAATCTCCGCAGCATTCTTCCCGTGAATAATAACAGTTTTATCCTCAGGAAGATATTCGTCAGGAAAATGAACCATAATATTATCTTTTTCAAGTCTTGATTGCAATAAAGAAATATTAACATCAGCAACATTAACTTTATCCCTGATTGCCATACATGCCACATGAGCAGCCGCCTGACCTGTAATAATTGCCGGTGGAATAACGCGAAGAAGATCCCATCCATAGCCTGTACCGGCAGCACTTCTTCCTGCTGTTAACATATTTGGATAATCCTTTCGTGTTATACATTTTAATGGCACTTCAAACAAATGGTCTCTGTGCTCAAAATCATTTATTGCACAAATAGAATCTTCAAAATGCTTGTATGCATCCTCTACTTTCAGGACATAATCTGCATCAAGCCGACAGGTTGTTCTAAATTGCGGCATAAACGGCAGATGAGTAATATCACGGCTTAATCTATCTGTATTTTTTAATTCTTCAAGCACCAAATGCTGATTTCTTATCAAATAATCGGTTACCTCTTCAACAGTAAGCCCTGACCATTTCGGAACATCCTCCGGTTGATTATCTCCGAATAAATTTATATTTCCTCCTGAAATACTGGCAAAGGCCTGATAAATATTCTGATCTTTAACTGCTTGTTCACAGGATGCGAGTGTAATCATTTTAGCGATGTATGTAAAAAAATTCTGCCCCGCAACAACCGGCACACCGCCACGACGCAAAACATCACAGTCACCGGTTACATCTATCAGAATTTTGCAGGCATAATACTCCGTTCCGGATTTGCTCTCAGTAATAACGCCTTTGCAGGTATTGCCCTCCATAACAGGCTCACAGGCAATACAGTCAAAAAGAATGTCAGCGCCCGACGCGGTTACTTCTTCTGTGAGCTGAAGAGCAAAAATATTTGGTGAATACCGTTGAATGTATCTGATATCCGTAGGTTCTTTGGGCTCACCGTTTTTCCATTCCTTTGGAATTGTATCATAACCGTATTGGGCACTAAGTCTTGCCCATTTCTCACACAAACCAAAAATTATTTGCTTGCCTCGTCCGTTACACATAGGGACAAACAGATTGATAAGCCCCAAAGTTGCAAGGCCTCCCAAAATATTTGATTTTTCTATAAGCAATACTGAGTGCCCGTTATTTGCTGCTGTAACTGCCGCTGCAACTCCTGCTACACCGCCTCCGCATACAATAACATCATATTGATTTTTTACATTTAGTTTTTTAGTTATTGTAATACTGTCCATTTTTACTTCTCCTTTTCGACAAAATATCCGTTAGGCTCGTGTCAAGTCAGGACCAAAAAAATTATTTTTTAAACTTGTTTATCCATTCCAAAATTTCATCATATTTCATCGTTCCCGATGCAACAGACAAGCCAAAATCAACAACATCCGAATTATCACAATTCATTTTTATGCCCTCTGCCTCTAAAAATGTCAGCATAACATATACACCGATTCTTTTATTTCCATCAATAAATGCATGATTAGATATTAACGAAAATCCAAGACTTGCCGCTTTTTCTTCTTTTGTTTTATAAAGTTCTTCTCCACCAAATGTAGCATATGCATTATTAAGTGCGCTTTCCAAAAGTCCAACATCTCTCACACCGACACTGCCACCAGTTTCTTCGGCAATCAGTTGATGCAGGAGTAAAACCTTTTCTTTACTTAATTTTATCATTTTGCCAACTCCTCAAAGGCAGGTTTAAAACGATTCATAATTCTTTTTGCTGCCACATCGATTTTTTCATCATCAGTAATATCAAAATAAGAATTTGACTCTATATCAATAAGCAAAAATTTAGGCTTGTTATTCTTAAATATAACCGCTTGACCATTGTTTTCTGCTACTTTTGCAACCTTTGAAAAATTTTGATTTGCTTCTGTCATGGTTGTAATCGTTTCTGTATTTATATTCATATCTTACCTCCTATTTTTTATACAATAAATATATCCTACAATTTGTATTATATACAAATTGTAGGATATTGTCAACCTATTCATTTTCGAAATATTACGAGTTAAAATGAGTGAACGGTTTAGATGCAAGTTATTTAGCTCAAAAATATAATGAATTATTATACTTTGTTGGCAAGCCTTCTCTATATAAATGTGAATCAGAAGATAGTGTAAGCACTTTAGGAATCGCATATCCACTCTTTTCTTCAAATTCTATCACTGTGATTCCCGTATGGCACATATCAAAATGATTTGATATAATCGGATAAGGTATATCGAGTACTACACTTAAAAATGCAAGCCCAAAACCCTGATGTGCGAAAAAAGCAATTCTTTCATCATTGGATTTAACAACTCTATACTTTCCTGTATTTCTTATGTGTTCGTATCCTAACGATTTAAAAAAATCAAATGTATCGTTGTAAACTCTGTCAATTCCTTGCTTGTATGCAGTCATCAAAGGATGTTCGTACCATTTATAACCTAATGAAATTATAGAATCATCCGCAAAAAGCATTTTTGTTTCATCATCTTGAAAAATCCAGGTTTTTCTTCCGTTTCTTTCAATGGTAAGATCTCTCCATGCAAGTGATTCGTTAGCAAAATCCAAAACTTCCATATCTTTCTTCATCAATTCACATGTTGGTTTCGCGGTTTGAATAGCACGATTTGATGTAGAAGAATATATTCTATCAATCCCGTAAAGTGAGAGCCTTTTAGCAACTGCCTCTGCTTGCCTCATTCCCAATGGTGTTAACGAATCCGGATCATATATTGGATCTCCATGTCTTACATAGAAAAAAATCATATTCTTTTCCCCCTAACGAGCATTGTGAGGTCAAGAAGTAAGAGATAAGACTGTAAAAAGTTTTATCTCTTTTTCTTATGCTTTTTTACCCGTACATTCGTCAAAGCAAACTCCTTTTGATAAAATGTAGACATTAAAACAAAGGAGGTACTTCACAATGAAAGAAAAAATCATTGAAAACGGAATTGAGTATATCAAAAACGGTGATTACTACATTCCAAACTTAAATGCACCTGAAGGAACTTACAACATCGGCAGGTATGGGAAATTGCACTCGATATTTATTAAAGAAAATCGCCCTGCTTTTTACTCAATGAAAATGCTTAATGGAACTTGGCTTGCATATCT
>JAZUCQ010000031.1:0-2429 GCA_045639145.1 Clostridia bacterium
ACGAAAGTGCCGATGGCTATATCAAAGCTATTGAGCATGTTTATGCAAATCATTATAAATACACCTTTGACAGTGACGAGGAATTTACATTCCGACTTAACAAAGGTTATGAGGATGCCCTTGCAGAATCTCATTACGATGCAGTTAAGCTGACTATTAATTCATCCAACAAGCTGTGAATCTATTTCAATAAATTCGGATTTGTGGCAGATGTAACTCAGCTCAGCGGTGATGATGAATATACTTACGGATACCTTATGGGTGCAAAGGCAGCAGGTACAGGGCTGGACAAGAATGCATCATTCAGAATCCTTACCCTTGCAAACAGATATGAAGTGTTTGCAAGCAATCCTGACGGCAAGATAAAATACGGCAGACCTTTAAGAGGCGATTATGCCGTTACATCAGAAGAAGCTATGGATGTTGTAGGTGAATTTACAACAAAACAGATTGTTAAATATAAGCTTGACAGTGATGGATATATTAAGGAGATTTATAAAGCCGACCCCACAAGAAGTAACGAGCATTTCTCAATGGGACCTGAAGACGGCACGCTCCTTACATACCGCGACGGAGTATTTAATTCCAAGTACTACATAGACCAGAATACAGCGGTATTCTCTACAAACAATTCTTATGAGCATATCATGGCGGCAGGTAAATATACGGCGTTTCTGAACAACGGTGCTTCCAAATACTGTACTTTCTATGACCTTGAAGGCAGCTATGCAAAAGTACTGCTTATGAATGCACCTGCTGTTACTATCTATGAAGACAACGAAACAACTGGTTATGAAATTATAATCGACCAGGTTAATTCACCTATATTCTATATTAACTCCATATCCGATGTGATTGCCGATGACGGAGAGGCGTATATGTGCCTTAGCGGTTTTCAGGATGGCGAGCCGAAGGAAGTGCTTGTGGCATCATCGCTTAAAGCAAATTCTGAACCGAAAAACCGTTTAAGACCGGGTATTGCAATACAGTATGAGGATAACTCATTAAACCGCGAGCGAGCTCTTACAAGCGACGAACTGCCGCAGATGATGCTGTACAAAACTGTATATGACTTTACAGCACCCTCATCCCCTGATATATTCTGGGAATACGAGAAAGTAAAGAGCAGCCGTTCGCAGATTACTACCATGTGGGGTAATGTAGTCAGTATGAATGACAATTACTGCACTTTATCAATCGGTGAAGAGCTGTACACATCAAATGTTCATGAGTACACCATGGTTCTGCGTTATGACAGTGTTAAGAATAAATTTGAACAGGTAACTGCAGAGCACATCAATGCAAATCAGAATGTGTTTATCAGACAGAGATACCAGAACACACGTGAGGTTGTTATTTACTGAAGACTTGAAAATTAAGGAGCAGCATTATGAAGAAAAAAATATTAAGTTTATTTCTGGCTCTATTGCTGATTTCCCAGGTATTTATTATTCCGGGAGTATCTGCTGAGCAATATCCGATAGACGAAAACGAGATCAATTTGCTTATGGCGCTTGGTCTGCTTAAAGGTGATGGAAACGGAGATTTGCGTCTTGACGATTCGTTGCTTCGCTCGGAGTATACTGCTTTGATTCTCCGATTGATGGGATTTGGTGAAATAGAGAAAAACAGCACAGGCAAATCTTATTTTGAAGATGTTTCCGATGACCACTGGGCAAGGGAATACATAGAGTTTGCCAGAGGTATCAATCTTATTAATGGTACAAGTGCCACTACTTTTGAACCTGACAGAAAGGTTACACGCCACGAGGCTATTAAAATTCTGGTATCTGCATTGGGCTATGCAGAACTGGCGGAATACAGCGGCGGTTATCCGTATGGATACGAAACTCAGGCTGCGAAGCTCAAATTACTCAAAAATGAAGTTGCAGATGATGAATTTACCAGAGGTGATGCATGCCTTTTGCTGGTAAACTCACTTAAAGTAAATATCATGGATAACATGGGCGATGTGGTTTCAGGTAATAACGTGCTGAAAGCATATCTCGGCATGGAAATCTATGAGGGCCGTATTACAGCTACTCCTGATGTATACACAGACCGCAAGGTGTCTGACGGTTATATTGAGATAGACGGCGTATATTATAAGAATCTTTATAAGAGCGATGAAGAATTATTCGGATACATGGTAGAATTCTATGTTATGGCAGATGACAGTGAAAATACTGTGTATTACATTGAGCCTATTGAGGATGAAACACGTCTTGAGATTGACTCTGATAATATTCTCTCTCAGACAGACCTTGATGAATTTTACTATATAAACGAAAAAGACCGTGAAAAATCAGTTGACTTGTCAGACAGTCTGATTATCTTCTACAACGGCAAGCGTGTAGGCTCGGCTGATGTTGATAAAGCATTGATTACTCCCCGTCAGGGAAATGTAATTCTTTGCACAAGCGGAAATT
>JAZUCQ010000032.1:0-15958 GCA_045639145.1 Clostridia bacterium
TACCAAGATTGGCAGGCTGCAGCCCACAAGCTTTGCACATATTACGGTGACAAGAAGAGTCAGGGAAACGATAATTGAAATAATAACAGGGTCCTGACCTGATGCTAAGATATCACCATAGACAACCAGCATCATTTTACCAAAGTTAACAATCGCAAGGGCTGTGCCACAAAGGATAGAGGTGAAAAGCTCTTTGCGTAAAACCTTGAAAATGTCTTTCATATTTATGTCGTTAAGTGAAAGGCTGCGAATAATGGTAACAGATGCCTGACCTCCTGAGTTTCCGCCAGTACCCATAAGCATTGGAATAAAGGCAGTGAGCACAACACATACAGAAAGCATACTTTCAAAGGAACTTATAATTTTTCCCGTAAAGGTGGAAGAAATCATAAGGAGCAAAAGCCAGGGTATTCTGTTTTTAAAAGTATCCCATACTGATGTTTTAAGGTACGGTTTTTCTGATGGTAAAATAGCTGCCATCTTTTCAATATCCTCGGTGTGCTCTTCCTGAATGACATCAATAGCGTCATCGACGGTTACAATTCCGACAAGCCTTTCCTCTGCATCTACAACGGGGATTGCAAGAAATCCGTATTTGTCAAACATACGGGCAACATTTTCCTTGTCCTCGAGGGTGTTGACAGAGATAAGATTTGTCTCCATAATATCTCCGACAACAGCATCACTGTCAGCCAAAAGAAGCTCCTTGACCGAGAGTATACCAAGCAGACGCCGATACGCGTCGGTTACATAGCAGGTGTAAATTGTTTCCTTGTCAACACCTGTTCTGCGAATTCTGTCAAATGCCTGAGAGACCGTCATGGCACGCTTTAAGTCTACATACTCGGTTGTCATAATGCTGCCTGCGCTGTCCTTTGGGTAATTCAAAATCTCGTTGATGCTTTTACGCATCTCAGGACTTGCGTGCTTTAAAATTCTCTTGACTATATGAGCCGGCATCTCTTCAACAAGGTCAACCGCGTCATCGACATAAAGCTCGTTGATGACCTCGCTCAGTTCTCGGTCTGAAAACGCGGAGATAAGCAACTCCTGCTCGTCTGCGTCCATCTCGGCAAAGGTCTCGGTTGCAAGTTCCTTGGGAAGTATCCTGAATAACAAAGGAAGCTCCTCCTCGGGGACAATACCGAAAAGCTCCGCAATATCAGCAGGGTTCATATCTTCGAGCATGCTTCGGACTCTTCCAAACTTCTTTTCCTTGATAAGTGCTTCAAGCTCTTCTATAAGCTGGTCTTGTAAAATTTCTTCCTCCATTACAGGTCACCTCCAATTCCAAATAATCACAACATTAAATATAACACAAATTTCTAAAATAATCAATAAAATCAAAAATATTATTCATAAATAATTTATAATTGATTTAAAAATTTTCAATAACCGTATTTTATAATATGAGTAATAATTGGAAAATGTACATTTGCCTGAGACGGAAAGGAGCAATTTTTATGAAGAACAAAAAATACTTAAAAGCCACAATCGGTCTGTGTGTCGGTGCGATTATGCTGACGAGTGCGGTTTTTGCAAATTACGAAAACGCAGGCGGTTACAGCGTGTGCAAGGAGGCTCTTAAAAAGATTGCGTTTGCAGATGATTTTTCTATGGATTATACAATGGAAGCAAAATTTGACGGTGTGACATATGAGAAAAACTATGGAAGCTACAAAATAAATGCAGACGGAAATCCGAGCCTTCAGACAGAGACAACAACTGTAAGTGATACGGGACACACATCCTTTAGTAAGCGTACAAAGCAGGACGAATCCGAGATATGGGAGTACCATAATGGCATAGAGCGCAGCGGACATGTATACAGAACCTTGTCGGAGGCGGATTCGATTGCAACCGATATTACAGGTGACGAAGAAACAGGCAAAAAGCTGGTTGCTTTTTTGGAGACGCTCAGCGATACGCTGGTAGGTGACCTTAAAAACAGCTTTGTTTTAACCTCTGATGAGGGCGGTGTTCGCAGCTATAGCGTAAATCTTGCCGCAGAGCAGATGCCGTCTTATGTGACATCGGGCGTTTCACTCCTCACATCAACAATCCGCAAGGAGAACAGCGAAATGATAAACGGTGAAAGTCAGATGGAAAGCAATGAACCGTTTGCGCTGCTTTTCGGCGGAGGAGAACCTTATGTTCGTGATGTAAGTGCTAAGATGCTGGTAGACGATGGCGGAAATCCTGTTCAAATAACGGGTTGTGCTAACATTGCAGGCTATGACGGAGACGGAAATGAACATATATTCAGCGTAAATGTGAGCCTTGATTTTTATGATTTCGGCTCAACCGAGATAGAAAAGGTTTCCGAAGAGGAGATGAAGGGGTTTGTGGATAACCGCAGAACAGAGTCTGAGTCGGTTGCCATAATCGGAGGCGCCGACGGTCCGACTGCAGTATATATTAAGTAGAGGGTAGATTATGCAAAATATACTTGAGATAAAAAATCTTAAAAAGCTATACAAAAACGGCAGGGGGATAGAGAATATCAGCCTGACTGTAAACAAAGGTGATGTTGTAGGCTTGCTCGGACCTAACGGTTCGGGCAAGACCACCACCATGAAAGCAATATGCGGATTGCTTTCGATAGACGAGGGTGAGATAAAAATTTTCGGACATGATACGGAAACAGAGTTTGAAGCGGCAATGGCTGATGTAGGCTTTTTGATTGAGGAGCCTGCAATTTGTCTGTCTGCTACCGCGGAGCAAAATCTTAAAATGGCGGCAAGGTATTATGACGGTATCACACCCGAGAGGATAGACAAGGTTTTGCAGCTTGTAAAGCTTGACAGATACAAAAAAGACAAAGCTTCGCGGTTTTCGCTTGGCATGAAGCAGAGACTCGGACTTGCACTTGCAATGCTGTCAGAGCCCGAGTTTATGGTACTTGACGAGCCTCTTAACGGACTTGATATCGAAGGAATAATACATATAAGAGAGCTGATTTGTGCTCTTGCGGAGCAAAAAGGAACAGCGTTTCTTGTCTCGGGGCATATTGCGGCAGAGCTTGAAAAAATCTGTAACCGTGTTGCCGTGCTGCATGAGGGACGGCTGCTTGCGTTTGAGGATATGGAGACGGCACTTAAATTTCAGCCGACACTTGAGGATTACTATTTGTCGGTTGTCCGTGAGGCGGAGGGGGGCGTTGAGCTGTGAGAGCGTTTTGGGCATGTTATCTCGGTGAGGTAAAGAAACTCAGCTTAAAAAAGAAGTATATAATACTGATTATTGTATCGGTTGCGATATGCGCATTGTTTGCAGTTATATCGTCGGCGGTGGGCAGGCTTGCAAGCATATCAGACGGAGTATTCTGGGAGAGCGTCGCTTTGACAGTGATGCCCGTTTTTACTCAGCTTGTGATGCCGCTTATTGCAATGATGGGGGTATGCGACCTGTTTGCTTCAGAGTTTAGCGACCTGTCTATCAAGGCTCAGCTTATGCGTCCCGTGACAAGATTTAAAATCTACGCTGCAAAGCTGTGTGCTGTTTTTTCTGTATGTGCAGCAGTGTTTCTGTCCGTGTTTGCGGTATCTGCGGTATGTGACGCGGCTTTGGACGGTGGGCAGACTGCATATGCTTTTGGTGCGTATCTGATAAACCTTGTTGCACTTATTCCTGTAATTTTTATGTCGGCTGTTATAAACCAAATCACAAAAGGCTCGACATCTGCAATGTTTTTGTGTATAATAGTATACATACTTATGAGAGTTGCAGGAATTATGTTTCCGCTTCTTGACAGCCTGCTGTTTACGGGATATCTCAGTTGGCACAAGCTGTGGATGCCGGATATGCTGCCGATAGGTGCACTTGCTTCAAAGTGTGCATTGCTTGCAGGATATGCAGTGACATTTTTCAGCGGAGGATATTATCTGTTTCTCAAACGAGAGTTCTAAGGGGGCATAGGTTATGTCCGTCAAAAAGAAGTTTATTATAATTACTGCCATAATGATGCTGATTCCGGCAGTACTGATAATTCTGTTATCGGTACTGCTTATCGGCATTTTTTCGGTTGCAGGGACGGGTGGAAACTTGTCGCTTATAAGCGGAGTTTCCGTCTCAAATCCTTATCTGTCGGGATTTGTTATAATATGGGCGGTATCTGCGGTGCTGGTGCTTGCGGTTACGGCGGTTTGTGTCTGGTTCTATATAAACAAAACGCTCTTTCGGCCTCTTAAAAATCTGTCCGATGCGCTCGACAGAATGAAAACGGGAGACTTGACCTGCGAGTTTGCAGGCTCGGGCGATGAGGAGTTAAAACGGCTCTGTGCGTCGTTTGAGGAACTGAGACTTCATTTGCAAAAAAATGTGCGCAAAAATCTCAGAAAAGAGAATGAACAGCGGATGCTGCTTGCCAACATATCCCATGATATACGCACGCCGATAACCTCGATTAAGGGTTATGTCGAGGGGATTCGCGACGGTATTGCGGATACCCCCGAAAAGAGAGACCATTATCTGCGGACCATATATATGAAGGCGGAGGCTATCGAGCAGATGGCGGAAAATCTTTCGATATATTCAAAGCTGGAGCTTGGCAAGGTTCAGTACAATCGCGAGCCGCTTGATATATTTGCACAGGCTGCGGCCGCGGCAGAGGAATTTTCACTTGATTTGCAGACGGCGGATATTATCCTGAGCGTAGACATGCCGGGCACGGCGGAGTATGTTATGGCGGATTCGGAAAAGTTAAGACGCGTGTTTGCCAATATAATTATAAACGCGATAAAGTACAAAAAAAGCGGAGAAGGAAAGCTTGATATTAAAGGCGAGGTTACCGAAAACGGCGTGGTTATAACCTTTTCGGACAGCGGAATCGGTATCGAGGAGAAGGAGCTTTCGCATATATTTGACGGATTTTACCGCGGTGACCCGTCAAGGAACAGCAAAATTGAGGGTAACGGTCTGGGGCTTTCAATCAGCAGACGCATTGTAGAGGACCACGGCGGAAAAATATGGGCGAGAAGCGTTGTCGGTGAAGGGACTGATATTGTTATATTGTTGCCCGTACTCAGACGATAGGAGGACTTTGAATGAAGATATTGATAATAGAAGATGATTTAAGCATAGCAGAGCTTGAAAGTGACTACCTGCAGATGAGCGGATTTGAATGTGATATTGCAACCGATGGCGAGCGTGGTCTTATTATGGCACGCGAGGGTGATTATGCTCTTGTTATAGTCGATATTATGCTGCCAGGTCGTGACGGGTTTTCGGTTTGCAAGGAGCTTCGGCGTGATAAAGATATTCCGATTATATTTCTGTCTGCAAGAAGTGATGACATAGACAAGGTGAGAGGTCTCGGTCTTGGCGCGGACGATTATATGACAAAGCCGTTTTCACCGTCTGAGCTTGTTGCCAGAGTTAAGAGCCATATCAGCAGATACGAAAAACTAATCAGCAAGGGTGCTGAGAACAAAAGAGATGTTATTGTAATCCGCGGACTTAAGATAGACAAGAATGCCCATCGGGTGTATGTCGATGACGAGGAAGTGGCAATGCCTGTCAAGGAATATGAGCTTCTGCTCTTCCTTGCCGAAAATCCCAATATTGTATTCAGCAAGGAGCGATTGTTTGACCGTATCTGGGGAATGGACGCTCTGGGTGATGTATCGACCGTCACTGTTCATATCCAGAGGATACGCGATAAGATTGACAAAAACCGCTCGGGCAATAATTATATCGAGACTGTCTGGGGTGCAGGTTACAGGTTCAGGATATGATACAAAACGCCTTCGCAAACCGCGGAGGCGTTTTGTATAAAATAATTTTAATATTATTGTAAACCAAATGTAACATAACAAAAGTCGGGTTTTCCCCATAAAACCGTTGGGTGTGGATAACCTGTGGAAAACTCGGTCAATCGGGGAGTTTGGGGTATTGCACCTGTGGAAAAAGTGGATAAGTCTGTTAATAACTTTAATACCGCACCTTTCGGGGGTGGAAAAAATGTGAATGATTTATCAGTTGTATTTTATATTCGTTACAATAATGTTACAAAGTGGTTTACATAATATCTAAAAATTTTTCTTGACATTTTTCGAGTTTAAGTTCTCAGCCATCTGTCTTGTGTTTGGAGGGCATAAGCAGATAATATAAGCATACACAGATAAAAATATAGATTATAAAGAAGTACGCAGGCGGCGGCGGAACTTCAAGTCTGAAGAAGCTGTGTGAGAAAAACTGTGACAGGCGGTTGATGCCCCAAAGTGACGGATTTATTATAATTTTTGCAACGCCGTACGCTATTTTCGGAGATATGTGATATATGACAGAGTTTATGTAGCCGCCTATAAATGATACGGCTGTCATAGGGAAAATAAGAATGTTACCGATAATGTTTCCCCATTGAATTCTGCCGAAAAATGCAGAGGCAAAGTATGCAATACCTATTGTTGCGCCCAGGGACAGACATACCGAATCAACCGAAAATCTGTTTAGCCTGTATAATATTCTTTTGGGAAAATTCCGTTTTGAATAAGGCGGTCTCTTCATTATGGCAAAGTGCAGCCTTTTCTGCAGCGGAGCCAGATATACAAGTATTCCGAGCGTTGCTCCGAAGGATAGCAAAAAGCTGTAGCTTTCCAGACAATACGGGTTTTGATATACTAAAATAAGAGCCGCAATGGAGAGAGCAGTTATGCTGTCATTATTGCGTCTCAGCAGCGATGCGATGACAAGAACTATCATCATTATAACAGCTCTGCATACGGATGGAGTAAACAGAGCAACAGATGTAAAAATAATCAGGATGGGAATGGCAATAAGCCTGATTGCTCGTTTCGGAATTCGCACAAGACCCAAAATAATCGAGAGTGCCATAAAGAGATACGATGTGTGCATTCCCGAAACCGAGACGATATGAACAAAGCCAGAGTCGGTATAGTCGGCGTAGAGGGAGTCGGAGAAATTTTCTGTGTCGCCGACAAGTATTCCGCGCAGCAGAGAATATTCGTCAGGATTGTATGCGGAGAGATTTGTGGAGTCTAAGATAAAATCGCGAATTTTCAAGCCTGCGGTTTCAAGGCGGAACCGTAACGGATTTTTTGGTGCAAGAGGAGAATGCTCTTTGAGCAGATTGGGGTAGCCAACATAACAAATTCCGTCCTGACGGAGATAGCGGTTATAATCAAAGCCGCCTGTGTAGGCTGCTTGTGTGATAAGCTCGGAGTTGAATTCAAAGGAAACAGAGTTGCCGAAACGGAGTAACTCGCTATCAGAACTTGCAGGGATATAAACATTTACAAGACATGGTTCGTCAAGGTTTATGCTTGTGCTTCTGTCTGATGCTGTATAAACATCAACGGTAATGCATAGAGTTTTACCGCTGCTGCTGAGTGTCGGCTCGGATTTTACCGTGCCGTAAATGCGTGGGTGCGAGGAGATAATTTCGTTTTGGGTATCAATGGAATAGATGTATTTGCAGCTGTATAGGTAGCCTGCAACAAATATAAAAACAAACGCTATGCAGTAGATGCAGAGCGAAAACAACTCGCGATTTTTGCGAAGAGAAGCCGTCAAAACGGTAAAAATTGTTAATAGTATCAGTACAAACGCAATGCTGTAGACAGAAATTAATCTTGTGTTAACAGATGACAGGGGATAAAGCGACAGAGCAATATATGCGGATAAAATATATGTAAACACACCAATAACAAGATAACGCCTGTTAAAAGCAAAAGAAGTGTTATCCGTCATCGCTTGTCCTCCTTGATAGTTTGTATTGATATGTGTATTCCTCCTTCCGTCAAAGACTTTGTCTTTAACACCTCCCTCGTCAGAGGGAGGCAAGTATAACGGCCGACAAAGCTGTATTTATGGCTCCCTCTGATGAGGGAGCTGTCGAGCATTGCGAGACTGAGGGAGAGAAAAATAAAATATATTATTTATTATTATTATCTTTATTTCTGATATGTTCTTTTAAGATTATGTTTATATATTGGGATAAAGACCTATCATCATTTTCGGCTTCTTCCCGTATTCTTTCGATAATATCGCTATCAATGGTTATACTGATTTTCTCCTTTAATACTCGCATATTGTCACCTCTAAGGTTAATATACCATATAATGCGATAGAATATTAAAAAATACGATAAAGTAGCATAAAGTAGTATATGGGTGAAGGTGTAAAAATATTCAGATAAGCAAGGGAAAAATGAATAATAAACAAATAAAAATCCTCGTTCATGTGAACGAGGATTTTTGGCACCCCCGACCGGAATCGAACCGATGACTAACCCTTAGGAGGGGCTTGTAATATCCTCTTTACTACAGGGGCGAGTTTTAAATACCTTAAATATAATAAGCTATCTGCGGTTTTTTGTCAATAGCAAAATTGTTTCACAACTACAAATTTTCGGCATATAAATTTATATAGAGGTGTATTGCTGTATATAAAATATGGAGGTTTGATATATGAATGGAAGAGTAATTGATTATTCGGAGCAAAATAATGCGTTCGACCGTCTGATGAGTGCAGGCGATACGGAGGCGGATAACCCTGCCGGAATAGGCTCTACGCTCTCGGGAATGAGCGAGGGATTGACAGAGGCGGAGACCAATGGCGGTCGGGGCAGGCTGGTAATTCAGGCAGTTGTGGCAGGCGGTGCGCTTCCAATCGGAGGGGCGACTGTCACCGTTACAAATAACAGCGGTGAGGTGATTGAGGTTCAAACAACTGATAATAGCGGAAGGACCCCGGGGGTTGTTCTTCCTGCTCCGTCTGCGGAATACTCGCAAAAACCCGGAACGGTTCGTCCTTATGCGACATATAATGTTCGCATAGAAAAACCGGGATATTACACTCGGGAGTTTTTGAATGTCGCGGTATTTGACAGGATAGAGTCAATTCAGCCGGTTATAATGGAGCCTTTGGGAGAGGACGCAACAGAGAGTGACAGAGTGAATGTAGTAAACGAGCAAGAATAGGGGGATTGTTATGCCGACATTTACTATACCTGATAATATTGTAGTTCATTTGGGTGCACCTGACGATACGACGGCTCAAAATGTTACCGTACCTTTTGTCCAGTACATAAAAAATGTAGCATCAAGCGAGATTTATCCTACTTGGCCTGAAAATGCAATCAGAGCAAATATATATGCACAGATAAGCTTTGCTCTCAATCGAATATTTACCGAGCATTATCGTGCAAGAGGCTATAATTTTGATATAACAAATACAACTCAGTTCGACCAGGCGTATGTCGACGGAAGGGATTTTTTTGACAATATAAGCAGGATTGTTGATGATATATTCAACGATTATATTGTGCGAACCGGGGATATCACACCGCTTTTTGCAAGATATTGTGACGGAACAACCTCCTCGTGTCCCGGGGGATTGTCTCAATGGGGGTCGGTATCGCTTGCCGATGAGGGTTACACACCTTACAGAATTTTATCAAGCTATTACGGTGATATCGGACTTGTGGAAAATGCGCCCGTTGGCGGAACGGTACAGAGCTACCCGGGCGAGCCTCTTCGTATAGGCTCGACGGGGGACGCGGTAAAAAGAATACAGATTTCGCTTAATCGTATAGGCAAAAATTATCCTGCAATTCCTAAGATTGCGTTTCCCGACGGTATATTTGATATTCAGACAGAAAATGCAGTGAGGGAATTTCAAAAAATATTCAACCTGACACAAGACGGCATTGTAGGAAAAGCGACATGGTATCGCATTGCACAGATTTTTGCAGGGGTGAAGCGGTTGTCGGAATTAAACTCCGAGGCAATATCGCCCGCGATACTCAATCAGCAATTTAAGCAGGACCTCCGCCCGGGCGATACGGGCGAGGATGTGGAGGTTTTGCAGTATTACATTAACTTTATAGCTGAGTTTAACAATTTTATACCCACAATTGATGCTGACGGATTTTATGGAGAGAATACAGCGCAGGCGGTGCGTGCATTTCAGCAATCGGTAGGGCTTCCTCAGACGGGGATTGTGGATGAGACAACATGGAATGCGTTGTTTTCATCATATATAACAAAATATAATTCCCTGCCGCTTGAGTTCAGAACAAGTCCCGAGGCACCATATCCCGGAGATCTTCTGACGATTGGCTCAAGCGGTACGGCGGTGAGCACACTCCAGCGCTATCTGGCGAAAATCTCTGAGGTTTATCCGTCGATACCTGCCCCCCCGGTGACCGGTACATTCGGTCCTGAAACGCAAGCGGCGGTGATAGCATATGAAAATCAATTCGGATTTACACCTGCACGCGGTTTTGTAGGATTGACGCTTTGGAACAGTATTGCAAGCCTTTATTCGGACCTTGTGCAGGGAGAGGAAAAATCGTTCGGACAGCATCCCGGGTATGATATTGGTGAAGATACCGCGGCACAGATGAATGCGTAGCAGGGGAGGTGATGCAAGTGACAACATCTATATATGACCACGAGCAAAATGTCCGTGAGCTTCAGACAGCACTTAGAAATCTGCATACTACATTGAAAGCGGTTCCGCTTATTAACCCCGACGGATATTTCGGGCCTGAGACAACTGTTGCCGTGATTGCGGCGCAGGAGTTTTTTGGGGTGCCAAGAACGGGAATTGTGGATTTTGAAACATGGGATTTGCTGTTTGACAATTATTTTGGTTTTTAGTCGAATTTTGTGCATTTTCACGCTTGACAGAATTTGGGTTTGGGTATACACTTAAGAGAAAAATCCAAGGGAAGTGTATGAGAAATGGATGTCAGAAAATTTACAAGAATTGCAATGTTTGCGGCACTTTCGTGTGTACTTACCATGTTTCCGCAAATTCAGACACCTACGGGCGGCTATGTGCATTTTGGGGACAGTATTATTTACATCGCGGCGGCATTCATGGGGCCTTTGGCGGGAGCGGCAGCAGGTGCGGTCGGACAT
Source organism: Clostridia bacterium (assembly GCA_045639145.1). GTDB lineage: Bacteria > Bacillota > Clostridia > Monoglobales > Monoglobaceae > UMGS1820. The sequence continues at coordinate 10,890 of JAZUCQ010000032.1, forward strand.
TGCCTCGCCGATATTTTGACGGGGTATGCGGTGTATGCCCTGCCCACATTCATAATTAAAGGGCTTATGGGATTTGTTATAGGTAAAATTATGTATAACCATATCGACATAAAGCATACAGTGCTTGCCGGAGCGGCGGCTCTTGTGATAGTTACGCTCGGATATTTTGTTGCAGAGGTGCCGATTTACGGACTGTCGGCGGCGTTGTTTGTTTTTATTTCATTGCCTGTACAATGGCTTATGAGTATTGCCGCAACGGCTGTGCTTGTTCCGCTTTTGAAGAAGGCTTTGAAGGCTCAGCGGTAGGGCGAAAAATTGGCTATTGCATATCTTTGATAAATGTGGTATAATCTATAATGATTTGGTATATTCTTTCGGCTGCGGATACAGCCGAAAGAACTTTTTTACACAGATAGATATACGGAAGGGTAGTGCAGATTATGAAGAATTATAACAAATACGAAAAAGGGTATTTTATGCCGCCTGTTTGTGAATTCAAGTGGGCAAAAAAGGACTCTCTCGACAAGGCTCCTGCCTGGTGCAGCGTTGACCTTCGAGACGGCAATCAGGCTCTTGTTGTTCCTATGAGCCTTGAGGAAAAGGTTGAATTTTTCAAGTTTCTGCTAAAGCTCGGTTTCAAACAGATTGAGGTAGGATTTCCTGCGGCGTCTGAGACGGAGTATTTATTCCTCCGCAAGCTTATAGAGGAAAATCTCATACCTGATGATGTTACCATTCAGGTATTGACACAGGCGAGAGAGCATATTATTAAAAAGACATTCGAGGCATTAAAGGGTGCAAAGTCAGCGATTGTTCATGTATACAACTCCACCTCTGTTGCACAGCGTGAGCAGGTATTTCGCAAAACCAAGGAGGAGGTCAAGGCTCTTGCAATAAACGGTGCCGAGATGCTCAAAAAGTATGCGGCAGAGACAGAGGGTAACTTCCGTTTTGAGTACAGCCCCGAAAGCTTTACGGGAACAGAGATTGACTATGCCCTTGAGGTGTGCAATGCTGTTCTTGATGTATGGCAGCCGACAGCTGATAAAAAGGCGATTATAAATCTGCCTGTTACGGTTGAAATGTCAATGCCTCATGTTTATGCTTCGCAGGTTGAGTATATGAATGACAACCTCAAATACCGTGATTGCGTTGAAATTTCACTTCATCCGCACAATGACCGCGGATGCGGTGTTGCAGATACCGAGCTTGGACTTTTAGCCGGTGCTGACCGTGTTGAGGGGACACTCTTCGGCAACGGCGAGAGAACGGGTAATGTTGATATAATTACTCTTGCGCTTAATATGTATGTTCACGGTGTTGACCCTGAACTTGATTTTTCAAATATGCCCGAGGTAGTTGAGACATACGAGAGATTGACCGACATGACGGTTGACCCCAGACATCCTTACAGCGGCAAGCTGGTGTTTGCGGCGTTCTCGGGTTCGCATCAGGATGCTATTGCAAAGGGTATGAAGTGGCGTGAAGAAAAGGACAGAGAGCATTGGACGGTTCCTTACCTGCCGCTTGACCCCAAGGATTTGGGAAGAGAGTACGAGGGCGATGTTATCAGAATTAACAGCCAGTCGGGCAAGGGCGGAATAGGCTTCCTTATGGAGCAGAGATTTGGCTTTGTTCTGCCTAAGGGTATGCGCGAGGATTTCGGTTACTTTGTAAAGAATGTTTCCGACCATCTTCACAAGGAGCTGCAGCCTGATGAGATTTATAACATCTTTATGGATGAGTATGTAAATGTTGAAAATCCGATTAATCTTATCGAGTGTCATTTTGAGCAAAAGGATGGTTATATTGCGCATGTTACAATCGGTAAAAACGGCGATATAACCGACCTTTCGGGTAATGGTAACGGAAGACTTGACGCGGTTTATGCCGCACTCGAGGGGATACTCCCCAAGGGCTTTGTGGTTGATAAGTACAGCGAGCATGCTATCGGTACAGGTTCTGCGTCGAAGGCTTGTGCGTATATCGGACTTACAAATCCCGACGGAAAGACGGTTTGGGGTGTTGGATGTGACAATGATATAATCGTTGCATCTCTTCATGCGTTGCTCAGTGCTGCAAACCGTGTAAACAAATAAGCAGATAAATAGATTTTATAGGAGCTGATAGATATGAAACGCATAATTTCTGCAATTCTTACTGTGGTAATTGTGCTGTGTCTCTCAGCTCCTTTTGCGTATGCGGAAAACGGAAGATTTACAGCGACAGACAATTCGTACGCGGCGACGGCGGAATATACAACCCGAGAGCAGGCGGCCGCCCGTTTTATAAAAGCCGTCGGGATAGAGCGATTTAAGACAAGCGATACAATATTAAATAAATTCTCGGACGGGCAAAAGGTTTCCTACGCGTATCGGGAGGCGATGTCTGCGGCGGTATATTCGGGACTAATCAGCGGCTACGAGGATAAAACCTTGCGTCCGCAGAAACCTATTACCCGTGCAGAGGCGCTCGTTATACTTGCGAGGGCACTGAGCAGAACCGAGCTTAATGAGTGGACAACCGTTGAATTTACCGACACACCCGGGTGGGCAAAAAAACAGATTGGCAGACTTGCTGCGGCAGGAATAGTAAAGGGTTACGGCGACGGCACTCTCGGTGCGGCGGATTTAATGACTGCAGAGCAGGTAGACACTCTCTGTGACCGAATTGTTAGGGTGACAGGCCCAATGGGTGATTTTTATAATTATATTAACGAAGACTGGCTTGAGTCGGTGGAGGTTGGTGATGAAGTCCCGATATGGTCGGATTCGATTTCGCTTGAAAATCAAGTCAACGATGAAATATCAGACATTATCTTCTCGCTTTACCGTCGGCACTATAATGACGGAGAGGATTTTGCAGAGAACTCTCTCGAAAAAAAGATAATAAATGTATATTCTGCAGCAGCAAATCAGGGGTATCGCGATAAAATAGGCTTTGCACCTGTTGCACAGCAGCTTGATAATATTGAAAAGGCACGAAATATATCGGAACTTTTAACTGTTATGGCAGAGCTTGACAGGCTTGGTTTCCCGACCCTGATTGCGGCAACTCTTGATGTAAATATTTACGACACTTCTATGTATCTGCCGTCTGTTGCGGTTGGATACACGGGGCTTGGCGGAGCGCCTCTGTCAGAAGAGAGACGAGATGCTTATATCGAGGCATACAAAAAATATATCAGGACTTTGTTTGAGCTTGCGGGCGAGGAAAATCCGCAAACGCTCTCGGAATACGCGATTGATATCTGTACTGTTGTGGCAAGTGCTGACAAAAGTCGGGATGCCGAAGCCATAATCTCAGACTCGGTGACGGTTTATGATATAAAAGAATTTAAAAAGTCACTCAAAAATATTGATATAGAAAAATATTTCAAAAAGCTTGGATTTGAAAGGGCGAAAAAAGTTCTGGTTTACAACGGAACACAGCTGGAGGCGGCAGATGAATTATTTGTCGAAAAAAATACCGATAAACTAAAGGCGTACCTCAAGGCAGCGGTGCTTGACTATTCTGCGCCGTACCTTACAACCGATTCCTTTAATGCAGCGCTTGAATTTAATAATTTTGATTATAACGCTTTGTATGAACAAATTCCTGCAGATTATGCCGTTTCAATAACTCAGGAGCTGCTTGGTTGGGAGATTGGTTCTATGTATATAGACACATATTTCCCCGATAATGTAAAGGTGCCCGTGCTTGATATGACCAAAAGTATATTGGAGGAATACGAACGGCTTATAAATTCTTGTGATGTGATGACTAAGCAGACACGCGATAGGGCGGTTGAGAAGCTGAGAAATATAAAGGTTCATGCGGCGTATCCCGATAATATTAAAGAATATTTCAGCGACATGGATTTTCTTTCAATCGAAAATGGCGGAAATCTTATGCAGTATAAGATGCAAAAGTCCAAAAGCTACAGTGAGTTATGTGCTCGCGTAATAGAGAGCAATCAACCTGCAAATAAAGGCGAATGGCTGTGCTATCCACAGACAGTAAATGCAATGTATGACCCTGTTTCAAACAGTATCACAATTCCTGCAGGAATACTCAGAGCACCTTATTTTAAATCGGGTGCGGATTTTGAAGAAAACCTCGGTGGAATAGGTACAGTTATCGCGCATGAGATAAGTCATGCTTTTGATTTGACAGGTTCTCAGTTTGATGCAAACGGAAATCTTTCTGATTGGTGGACGGAAGCGGACAGGCGTGCATTTAATGAGATATGCAAAAGGGTTGCCGCGGAGTATGATGGAATAAAGTCGGGAGATGGCGTAGTTGACGGTGGACTGACAGTCAATGAAAATATAGCCGACCTTGCAGGAATGTCATGTATAGTGAGCCTTGCAAGCAGAAACGGCTTAAATCTTGAAAAGGTATTCCGCTCGTATGCAAAAATCTGGAGAACGAAAATGACGCCTGAGTATGAGAGTACAATGCTTAAAGGTGACTCCCATTCACCTGCTAAGGTTCGGGTAAACCGTGTGCTTTCTAATTTTGAGGAGTTTTATACATGCTTTGGAGTTTTGGAGGGTGACGGAATGTATATTCCCGAACAAAAGCGGATTGATGTATGGGATTGATAGGAGAGGGTTATGATGAAACTGACAATTCTTGATGCCGCAACGCTGGGAGAGGACCTGGTGGCGCAAATTCCGGAGATGTTCTCGGAGTTTGGCGAGGTTGATGTAAGAATGTCAACTACCGCCAATGAGGTGGCAGAGGCGATAGCAGACAGTGAGCTTGTTATCGTCAACAAGATAAAGCTTGGCAGAGAAAATTTAGGCAGAGCAGACAAGCTGAAGCTTATCTGCGAAACCGCAACGGGATACGATAATATAGATATTGACTATTGCAGAGAGCGAGGGATTGCGGTCTGCAATGTAGTGGGGTATTCGACGCAAAGCGTTGCGCAGGTGACGGTGCTGATGGCACTTGAACTTGTGACGAGGCTTTCGGAGTATACAGAATTTGTGGAAAGCGGTGCGTATACACAAAGCGGTGTCGCAAACAGACTTACGCCGGTATACCATGAAATCTGCGGTAAAACCTGGGGAATAGTCGGA
>JAZUCQ010000033.1:0-10154 GCA_045639145.1 Clostridia bacterium
CGCCCTTGCCGCACCGAATAACTCGTCAACATGCGGAATAAGCTTTTTTCTGTGTCTCTGATGAATTCTGTCATCAACTGCTGCTTCGTTATTTTCATACTTTCCCGTCATTATGCTTGATATAAGCAAAGCAGTCCTGCCCATATTAAACACGGCATTTTTCATTGAAGTACCCTTTGGCAGAACTCCCCTTGATTTCTTGGTAGACAATATGAAATCAGGCACAAACGCCGCAAACGCCAAATCGTCCGGAACATCTGTCTTGACATAACGGATTATGTCACGCTCTGTCACATTTACGGTAAGTCCGCCAAGTATTGCAGGGGCAACATTGTCAGGATGCCCTTCTATCCTTGCCGCTATGCTCAAAAGCTCATCCTTTGAAAGATGTGCACCGCTAAGCTCATTTGCGGCAATCAGGCCGCCGACTATTCCGGCACTGCTGCTGCCAAGTCCTCTTGTAACGGGCACCCCGTTTTCAAGAACAATGTGTATTCCGCGGGGATTATACCCTACCTCATCAAAAAGAGTTTTCATCGAGCGATAGACGAGATTTCTCTCATCCGTCGGCAGAAAATCCACTGTCTTGTCTTTTATATCTATTGTAAGTCCGCCATCGGTTTCCTCCGCCCAGACATAATTGTATAGTCCGAGAGCCACACCAAGGCAGTCAAATCCCGCTCCCATATTTGCACTGGTTGCAGGAATTCTAACCTTTACCATTAATCCATCACCAGCCTTATGCTGCCCAAAACCTCATACTCGCCAAGCTCGGCTGATTTAAACTTCTCAAACTCCGCTCCCGTCATCTCGGGTGTGAAGATTGCAAACTCATTCTCATACCTTTCGCCGTCAAGCGTAATAACATTAAAGCCGTCCCGCCAGAAATCAGCCGAGGCTTCACCGCCGCCTGAAAGTCTGACATAATATCTGAACGCCTGCTCGTCGGCGTCCTTAAGATAGCCGTCCTCGCCCTCGGTCCAGCCAAGCATAATGTGCTTATCCTTGTGCTTAACCGCGTCGATTATATCGGATACAACCGCACTTGCGGTAGGAAGTGAGCCTGCGCCTCTGCCATAGAACATAACATCGCCGAGAGCATCGCCCTTAACCAATATACCATTGAAAACATCGTCAATGCCTGCAAGCGGATTTGACTTTTTAAGCATAACGGGGCAAACCCTTGCGTAAACGCCGTCCGCTGTACGCCGAGACATACCGACAAGCTTTATCACCGCACCGAATTCCTCGGCATATGCAACATCCTCGAGAGTGATTTTAGCAATACCCTCAGTTGCAATCTCCTCGCTGTCAACATATTTGCCAAACGCAAGTGATGACAAAATTGCAATCTTACGGCAGGTATCATGTCCCTCTACATCGGCTGTGGGGTCTTTTTCCGCATAGCCCTTTTCCTGAGCACCACGAAGAGCCTCATCAAAGCCCCTCCCCTCTTTAATCATCTGGGTCAGGATATAGTTTGTTGTACCATTAAGTATACCCATAACCTCGGTCAGTTCATTCGCCACAAGGCTTGAATAAAGGGGACGGATAATAGGAATACCTCCACCAACGCTTGCCTCAAAGAGATAGTTTACATTATTCTGCTTTGCAATCTCTAAAAGCTCTGTTCCGTGCTTTGCAACAAGCTCCTTGTTCGAGGTTACAACATGCTTTCCTGCCATGAGAAGCTGCTTGGTGAATTCATATGCAGGCTTTGTTCCGCCCATAACCTCTGCAACTACTCCGATTTCGCTGTCGTTTAAAATATCATTAAAGTCCTTGGTGAAGCAATCAAACTTACTGTCGGGAAAGTCTCTCAAATCAAGAATTCTGGCAATCTCGATTTTCTCGCCGCAACGCTTTTTAAGACCGTCGGCGGAGCCTGATATAATCTCACCTACGCCGCTTCCTACTACACCAAATCCCATAATTCCAATTTTCATCTGTCATCATATCCTTTCATATCGCAGAGAAGCTCTGCGGTACATTATCTTAATCCTCAAACTTGTTAACAACAAGTCCCGTAACCAGCTTCGGCCAGAAATATGTGGATTTCTGAGGCATCTTCTCGTTTGCAAGTGCAACCTCACGGATTTCCGAAGTCTTGGTTGAGTTAATCAGAAAAGCACACTGGTATTCACCGTTCTTTACCGCGCGTACAGCGTCTGCCGCTTCGCGTACATAAACGAGATTTTTCTGGCTCTTCATATTCTCCTCATCAATGCCGAGATGCTTTTCAAGTATAAGCTTATGCAGAATTGTAACATCGAGATGTCTGTATGCCTCCGACATATCCTCAATTACATTGTCAACCGATGCAAAATCCTTGAGTCTTAGCAGATAATAGTAATCCTTACCCGTATAGAGAGCAAACAGCTTTTCATCAACCGTGTTAGATAACCTCTCCATGATTATGCTTGCATAGTCACCCTCGGTAAAATATATCTTTGATGCCGCAAATTCTTCTGTTAAAAATCCGACCAGCATATTCTCATCATAACCCTCTACATCGCGGATAAGGCGGTGGGTCGGGAACACGAAAAGTCCGCTGTTTGATATTGACACAAGCATCATCATTATATAATCGTAATCAGCACTGCCGACGGGTGTTCCGTCAGCCTCGTGACGCTCGCGTCTGTAATTGAGAGCAGTCTCATATCTGTGATGCCCGTCTGCAATATAAATCTGCTTATTCTCAAAAAGCTCGGTAATTTTGTTTACCGTCTCAGGCTGCTTAACAATCCAGATATGCTGTTCAATTCCCTCTCCTGATGTAAAGCTGATATCAGGCTCCCCGTCGCTGTTTTCCTCGATAAGACTTGCGATTGTCTCTTCATCATCAAGATAGAGCGAGTAAACAGGACTTGTGTTTGCGCCTGTCATGCGCATCAGGTTAAGTCTGTCGGTCTTTGCCTTGGAGAGTGTAGTCTCATGCGGAAGAACGACTCTCTCAGAAAATTCTCTGAGCTCAACCAGGGAAATCACACCCTTGAGAGAATGTGCAGGCTTGCCGTCACCCAGCGAGAATATCTGTTCATAAATATAAAACGCAGGCGTATCCTCTTTTATAAGCACCTGCTCATCAATCCAGCGTCTGAGACAGTCTCCTCCCCTGGTATAACGATTATTTTCTTCTGTATCTGAGTCAAATTCCATACCGTAGTCTACGCGTATGAAATTATTCTCATTCTTTTCATAGTATTTTTGCTGCTCCTCCTTGGAGATAATATCGTAAGGAGGCGTAGTAACATCATCAAGATTTTTAAACTTCTCTGTATTATAACGGAGTGCGCAAAACGGAATAACTTTCGCCATATAAAACTTCCTTTCAGCTATCATTATACTTCTAATATGTATATAATCGCACTACTATGTTGTGACAGATTTTTCACAATAATTATAAAAAGTCTATCTTATAAGATGATACAACAATTTGCGCTTTCCGTCAAGATTTTTTTGCCTTAATTATGTAAATATTTGTTATAAAAAACATCGAATTTTTATGACGGTTTTACAAATAATATCTATTGCAGTGAATACAAATACAGCAAAATACGGAGGAATAAATATGGGAAAATTCTCATCGGGTCTGTTCGCGGGTGCGGTCATCGGAATGGGCGTTGCCATGCTCGACAGGCGAACAATGAAAAAAGCTAAAAGAATGGCAAAATCAATGATGCACAGCATGTACTGCAGCTGTCGGTAAAACCTATGCAAAAGCGAGCCTGCACCGCAGGCTCGCTTTAATAAATCTTAATAATTTTCTTTTCTTACTTCAAAGAAGCTCTGCGGATGTGCGCAAACAGGACAGACCTGAGGAGCCTTCTTGCCCATTACAAGATGTCCGCAGTTGCGGCATTCCCACATTGTCTCATCAGCCTTCTCAAATACTGCCTGAACCTCAACATTGTTCAGCAGCTTGCGATAACGCTCTTCATGAGACTTTTCAATCTCAGCTACCATACGGAACTGTGCAGCGAGTGCGGTAAAGCCTTCTTCCTCCGCTTCCTTTGCAAAACGGTCATACATACCCGTCCACTCATAATTTTCGCCCTCTGCCGCGTGGAGCAAATTTGTTGCAGTATCGCCAATTCCGTTGAGAGCCTTAAACCAAAGCTTTGCATGCTCCTTCTCGTTCGCGGCAGTCTCCTCGAATATAGCTGCTATCTGCTGATAGCCCTCCTTCTTTGCAACAGATGCAAAGTAGGTGTATTTATTTCTTGCCTGGCTTTCTCCCGCAAAAGCATCACGCAAATTCTGTTCTGTCTTTGAACCTTTTAATTCCATAGTTATACTCCTCCTATCTGAAATTATACAATGAATTTTATCATATTAGAATTTCATTGTCAAGAAACAAACCGCGAAATACGGCTTGAAATCTAAGAAATTTATAGACAAAATGTGATTTTTGTAGTATCATACTTTTATGACAAACAACAAAGGAGCTTACAAATGAAAAAACAATCTTTAAAGAAACTTACCGCAATTCTTTTATGTCTGTGCATATCCGCAAGTCTTTTTGTTCCTCTGACGGCTAAGGCTGCAATTTTAGGTGAATGCGGCGAAAATTTGACATGGAGCCTTGAGGACGGTACTCTTACCATAAGCGGCACCGGAGAAATGTCGGATTTCATGGCATATAATGAGCTTAACAGTAGAAATTTAAGCCAGCTTACCAATATAGTGGTCGAGTCGGGTGTAACGGGCATATGCAGCGATGCATTCTCAGGCTGCCCTAATCTTGCAAGTGTATCTCTGCCTGATACTCTCACAACAATCGAGGATAGTGCATTTTTTAACTGTCCTAATCTTGCAAGCATATCTCTTCCCGATACTCTCACAACAATCGGTCGTGGTGTATTTTACTCTTGCACAGGTCTTACAGAGATATCCATTCCAAGCAGTGTTACATCTATTGGCAATAATGTATTTTACGGCTGTACAAGTCTTACTGCGATAAATGCAGCACCCGAAAACGAAGCTTACTCATCGTCAAACGGAATACTGTTCAATAGTGACAAAACCGAGCTGATTGCATACCCTGCAGGCAAAACAGATACAATATATAGTATACCCGAGAGTGTTACTTCACTCTCTTCCAATGTATTTTCATTTTGCAAAAGCCTTACATCTGTGACCATTCCGAGCAGTGTAACCGATCTTCCTTCAGACGCCTTTTACGGCTGTGCAAGTCTTACCGCAATAAATGTAGCGGAGTCAAACGAAGCCTACACATCAACAGACGGTGTGCTGTTCAGCAAAACCAAAGCCCGCATATTAACTTATCCTGCAGGAAAAACGGATGCATCATACACCATTCCCGATGGTGTTACAAGAATTGGTTCATATGCGTTCAGCTACTCTCAAAATCTTGAAAGCATTATAATTCCAAACAGTGTAACACGCATTAATGACGAAGCATTTTCGGATTGCACAAAGCTTAGTGATATAATAATTCCCGACGGTATAACTATAATTAATGAATATACATTTTATGGTTGCACAAGCCTTGCTTCCGTAACCATTCCGAGCAGTGTAGAAGAAATTTCCGGTGATGCATTTCGGAATTGTTCAAACCTTAAGACTGTTTATTATACAGGAAGCCAAGCAGATTGGGGAAATATTTATATAGATTATGGAAATGACTGCCTCGAAGCCGCAAACCTTGTTTATGATTATTCATATATAACATATATAACGGTAGATTATAATGTTTTCTCCGAAGATGAAAACTTAATTGATGTCGGACTTACTGTCCCCGAAGCGTTACAATCAAGCGGCGGAAAAATTATTTATGCATTATATGACGGTAATATGCTGATTGATATTGTTATCACAGATGCGGCAAGCTCAAGCGGACACACTTTTGAAAATTTAGCAACCGCAAAAATCGGATATCTGGTATCTGTATTGTGCGTCACCGATACAACTTACCTCAAACCGCTTTGCCGGTCATATCTTGAAGCACCAACATCTGTGTAAGATAAAAAAACCTTCCCCTGCGGGAAGGCTTTTTTATCTTAACTCTTACCAACATTCAAGGTCACTCAGCACATTCTTCCTCTCGAGCATCTCGTCTATACGCTCGATATAATCCTTTGGCTCTTTTACATTGAAAATTCTCTCTATTCTGTCTGTGCGTCTGTCTACCGTCTTTGTCACACCGCCGCAGCCGAGCGAAATTATACTCTGGATTTCCTCCATTATATAAACATTATAAAGATTGTCAAAGCCGTCCTTTGCATACCCTACATTCTCAAGGTTGCCAAGCTGGTTTTTCTGCCGATACATATAATAAGGGTGCTTTGAGACGCTGCCTAAATATTCATACGCAAAGTCGACCATCTGTGCCACCGTCTCGCCCTTTGGCAGCTGATAATCTTCAAGATACTCATGCAGCCTTGACGAACGCTTAATGCTCATAACATGAACGGTTGTATTCTCGGGCGACATCTCCTCTACCTCATACAGCGTCCTTTTGAACATATCAAGGCTCTCGCCCGGGAGACCTGCAATTACATCCATATTTATGTTATCAAACCCGCAATCGCGTGCGAGCATAAACGCCTCTTTTATCTGATCAGGGGTGTGTGCTCTGCCGATTAGCTTTAATGTCTCCTGGTTCATTGTCTGGGGGTTTATGCTGATACGGGTCACATTATGCTTTTTTAAAACCTCCAGCTTTTCCCGTGTCACCGTGTCGGGGCGGCCTGCCTCAACCGTAAACTCGCGGCAGTCGCTAAGGTCAAACTCGGCATAAAGATGCGAGATAAGCTTATCTAAAATTTCGGCATCGAGCGTGGTCGGTGTACCGCCGCCGATGTAGAGCGTCTCTATTCGCTTTCCGTTTTTCTTTATAATTTCGGCTGTATGCGAAATCTCCCTCATCAGCATCTCGGTATAACTGCCGATAAGCTTTGCCGCCTGACGCGTTCCGCAGGTCACAAAGGAGCAGTAAAGACACCGCGTCGGGCAAAACGGTATGCCGATATATATGCTGACTCCGTCTTGGTACATATCCCTGCGGATTGGAAGCTCCGCCTCTGCAACCGATACTGCAAGCTGAGCCTTGTCCTTTGAGGTCCCGTATTCACGCATAAAATATTCTGCTGCATCATACGCACTCATGCCGTCTATCAGCAGCTTTGTGGCAATTTTAGACGGGCGTATTCCTGTCAGAATACCCCACGGTTTTGTATTATCTGTCATCTTATATACGGGTTTCCCCGACGCTCCTCTCCAATAGTTGTTGCCGCTCCGTGCCCGGGGTAAACACGGGTTTCATCGGGCAATACCATCAGCTTTTCTTTTATTGATTTTACTTCCTCTGCCGCGTCTCCCGTAGGAAAATCCCACCGTCCGACACTCAGACGAAAAAGTGTATCACCGCTTATAAGGGTGTCCTTAAAGTACAGGCATATACTGTCCTCCGTATGCCCCGGTGTGTGAATAATTGTTATTTGATTACCATTAAAATCTATTACATCTCCGTCATGCAGAATTTTATCTGCATCTGCGGCTTGACATTCCATTCCCATAGAAAAACCAAGGTTTAAATTGCTGTTCTCTAAAAACGGAACGGTTTTAGAGAACACACAAAGCCTTGCACCCGTCTTTTGTTTAAGTTCAGAGAGTGCAAGTATGTGGTCAAAATGACCGTGGGTTAAAATTATATCGCAAATCTTAATGCCGTGGTTTTTTGCATATTCAATAATTTTGTCGGCATCATCGGGAGCATCAATGACAATGGCGGATTTTGTTTCTTCGTCCTCCCATATATAACAGTTCGTCCCCAGCGCCCCAAGAACAAGTGTATGAATTTTCATCATATTGCACCTCCGTTGCAGATTAATTTACTGTCTGCGTCTTACAATCGACAAAACGCCCTCGACCTTTTTAATCTGCTTTATTGCGCGGTCGAGCTGCTCCGTATCCGAAATTTCCAGCGTCAATTCAATCAATGCAAGGTCGCTCTTGCCCTGCCTTGCACTTACATTCGTGACAGGAACCTTAAGGTCTGCAACTGCTGACATAATATCAATAAGCAGCTTTGCACGGTCTGTCGCAGTAATGTTCAGCGAGGACTGGAAGCTTGCATTTGTTTCATTTGCCCAGCGGACATCAATAAATCTGGAGCTTTCACGCTCGTTGTTCATGGCGTTTAACATATTGATACAATCCGCTCTGTGGATTGCAACGCCTCTGCCTCTTGTAACATAGCCGACGATTTTATCACCCGGTACGGGATTACAGCAATGCGAAAATCTTGTAAGGCAGTTTTCTATTCCCTCAACCACGACACCGCTTGCCGATGACTTGTCACTCGTCTTGACCATCATCGGGATAAGCTCTGCGGGCGCTATCGTATCGTCATGTGCCGCAAGCTTTTTACATTCCGCCTTAAACCTTGTCACAAAACGGCTTGCGTTTGTGCTGCCGTAGCCTATTCCTGCATACAAATCCTCTATATTATTAAATCCGTACTTTTTAGATAAATTCTTTATCAAGTCCTCGTCGGTAAGGAAGGTCAGGGGTATAGAATTCTTCTTCAAATCACGCTCGAGCATTTCTTTGCCCTTTACGATGTTCTCTTCACGGTTGACCTTTTTAAACCATTGGTTTATCTTGTTTCTTGCCTGAGAGGTCTTACAAATCTTTATCCAGTCAAGGTTTGGACCCGAGCCTGAATTACTCGTTATAATATCAATGATATCTCCGTTTTTAAGCTTGTAATCGAGCGTCACAATCTTGCCGTTTACCTTTGCACCCGTCATGCGGTTGCCGACCGCACTGTGAATTGAATACGCAAAGTCAATCGGGGTTGCATTAATCGGCAGGCTGACAACATCGCCCTTTGGCGTAAACACAAACACCTCGTCGCTGAACATATCAATCTTGAGTGCCTGCATAAACTCCTCTGCATTGTTCTCTCTCTGGATTTCAAGCAGCTGCTTTATCCACTCAAGCTTCTCGTCCATGTCCGACGAACCGCTGACACCCTCTTTATACTTCCAATGCGCAGCAATTCCGTTTTCGGCGGTGTGGTGCATCTCCCAGGTTCGTATCTGAATTTCAAACGGTGTACCGCCCGGACCTATCAGCGTAGAATGAAGCGACTGATACATATTCGGCTTGGGCATTGCGATATAATCCTTAAATCTGCCCGGGATTGGTTTAAACAGCTCGTGAACCGTTCCGAGAACCGCATAACATTCCGCCACCGTATCTACTATAACACGAACCGCAAAAAGGTCATAAAGCTCATCTATTGACTTGTTCTGCATGAACATCTTTCGGTAGATACTGTAAAAATGCTTGGCTCTGCCCTCTATGTGCGGAGTCATCTCAAGCCTTTCTGTCAGTCTCTCTTTTAAAATTTCTATTATATTTTCGATGTATTTTTCCCGCTCGCTCCGCTTCTGAACAATTTTATCGACTATCTCATAATACGCAACAGGGTCGATAAACCGAAGTGCGATATCCTCAAGCTCCCACTTAATCTTGGACATACCAAGGCGGTGTGCAAGAGGTGCATATACCTCGAGCGTCTCTCTTGCAATAATACGCTGTTTTTCCTCGCTCATAAACTTGAGCGTCTGCATATTGTGAAGTCTGTCCGCAAGCTTGATTACGATAACGCGGATATCCTTTGTCATAGCAAAAAACATCTTGCGCAGGTTTTCTATCTGCTGTTCGTCACGGGATGAGGTCGAAATTTTATCAAGCTTTGTCACCCCGTCAACAAGCATTGCGACAGTCTCCCCGAACTCTTTTTCCAAATCCTCATAAGTAGCTTCGGTATCCTCGACTACATCGTGAAGAAGAGCACCGCAGACTGAATGAGGGTCAAGCTCCAACTCAGCAATGGTATGTGCAACTCTGACGGGATGTATAAAATACGGCTCTCCCGATTTTCTTGTCTGTCCGCTATGCTTCTCCTCGGCATAGCGATATGCTTTTTCTACAATCTGCAAATCATCCGTCTTGTGATACTTGCGGATTTTTGCAAGCAGAGTGTCTAAATTATATTCTGTTTTGCCGTTCATAAAAACCATCCTCTCGTCGTCGCAACTGTCGCTTTTTGCGAAATAGATAAATCCATTCCCTACAAGGTTTTGTATACCGTTTCGTTTGTAGGGTGCAGCGTTTAC
>JAZUCQ010000034.1:0-6764 GCA_045639145.1 Clostridia bacterium
TTCTCAAAAAAGTTGAAGAAATTGTAACTCGCACTCGGTATAGGAATCCTCGCGAACAAGCCAGATACGAATATATCTATGAAAAATACAAGCCCAGATAAAGCAAAGTTGACACTAAATGATAGAATGTAATGAAAAAGATTGTAATTTCAGTTGTTTGTGTATTCTTGTTGTTATTTATATATGCGCCTTCCTTCGCCCATCCGGGTGGAACCGACGAAAATGGCGGACATACGGACCATTCTACGGGCGAATACCATTATCATCATGGTCATTCAGCACACAAACATTATGACGGAGAATGCTTGTTAGGTAAAAATGAGGATTATATAAACGAATTAAAATCACGCCCTATAAAACAAGAAAATGTTATGGCGGGATTCATTACATTTGCGCTTTTTACAATTGGTGCAATGTATTATTTTGGTACATGGATTGCAGACAAAGATGATGATTTTGATTTAGGCACAGTGGCTTTAATTCTATTTTTGGTCGCAGTAACTGTTTTATGTGCATTCTGGACTTTTAATTTTTCTTCCGTACCGTATTTGGCTTACATTCTTATCGGTTTTGTTATTGTTTTACCTGTTTTGATAGGTTTCATTATAGCTAAGATAAACTTAAATAAAAAATGATGAAAACAAAAAAAACGCCCCCGAATGTTGGCGCACTCGGAGGCAATACACAAAACACTCCCAAAAAACAAAAAAAGGAGCTAACTATAGTATAGCATAGGTTATGAATTTTGTCAAGGCAAATAAATAGCACCCATCGTGGGTGCTATTTCAGAAAGGAATAAAATGAATACGCCGCAAATCAACTTATCTATATTATAGCACACTCCGTAACGGAAAGATACCGCAAAGGAGAATTAAAATGGCAAAAGCAAAAAAATTAAACAGTGGAAACTGGCGTTGTCTTGCCTATATCGGCATGGAGGATGGCAAGCGCAAATATAAGAGCTTCACAGCTCCTACCAAAAAAGAGGCCGAGCTTATGGCTTTAGAATATGAGAGGAAAAGGGAGGAATCGCCCCCACCATCATTGACATTGGGTGAGCTTACCGACAATTATATCGAGCTGAGATCAAATATTTTATCGGCAAGCACAGTAAGAGGGTACAGTATAGTAAGGGAGACATATTATCCCGAATTATTTAATATGGCAGCTGGGGATATAGACACGCATATTCTCCAGCATTATATCAATGCGGATATCCCCATGCACTCTCCAAAGACGATCAAGAACAGATTCAGCTTTATCATATCGGTTCTGAAGGAGTCATATCCGGAGAGGGCATATAATGTTAAATATCCCGCAAAAATAAAAAAAGAGATATCAATACCGAGCGATGAGGAAATCAAACAAATATGTGAGTATGTCAAGGGGACGGATATGGAGGTTCCGGTAATGCTTGCCGCTTTCGTTGGTATGCGCAGAAGCGAAATATGCGCCGTAGAATGCATTAAAAAAGACAGGTTGCTGATTAATAAGGCAGTCGTGCAAAGTAAGTCAGGGGCGTGGATATCACAGGATAGAGCCAAGACAGAGGCAGGCTACAGAACAGTATACGTACCACCCTTTGTACAGGAGGTTATAAAGAAGGCTCAGCTCCCCATCAAATTGAGACCTAATAAAATTACCGATAAATTCAGACAAGTAACCAAGAATTTAAACCTGCCCGCTTACAGATTCCATAGCCTCCGCCATTATTACGCATCCGTACTCATGGCAGAAGGTATACCCGATAAGTATGTAATAGAGCGAATCGGACATAGCACCGATCACATGCTTAAGACCGTATATCAGCACACCATGAAAGAAAAAAATAAGGAAATTGACGGTACAATAGATAAGCTTTTTGACGGCAAATTTAATTCAATTTTTTAAAAAATGCAACACGAAATGCAACACGAACACTCACGAAGCCTTATAAATAAAGGGTGAAAGGTGTGTTCGAATCCCACACCCTCCGCCAAACAAAGAAGCCTTGTAATACAAGGCTTCTTTTGATTTATCCGCATAAAATAAGGCTTCGTGCCGTTTTTTATTTTAACGAACATAAAATTGATTTTATGTTTTTTAAGCCGTTTTTACGCAAAATGCAACACGAAATGCAACACGAAATGCAACACGAAATTATGCAAGTATCATTTTGATTTTTGCGACCTCTTCCACGTACTTTTTGTGTTCATGTTTCCACCTTTCCTCCATTTCTACAGAGGGAGGGGAAACCGCAGATATCTTTTCAATATCTTGAACAGCAAATTCATGTATCCTTTCGGCATGATGAAGCTCATCCATAGCCATCTGTCGGTAGACACTTGCTCTTGGATCTCCAATTGCCTTGTGTTCTATGAATTTTTCGGCGTATTCTTTGGCGCCTTTAATTTCTTCATCAATATGCTCAACCATCTCCTTAATCATTCTCATAATAACCTGCTCCTTCCTTGATGGTAGCTCTTAACCTTTCAATGTCGCTTGTGTTAAATTTCAATTTACATCCGATGATCGGGAGAGTTATAACAATGTCACCACGTGCATTCATCGCGCTTTTGACATCGTTAATCAAATTGTCTACATCAACACATCCGTTATCATCAATGATTCCGAGGGGTTTAATTAAGGGATTATTCATCAGGACAGGCTTCAATACCCCCGCATTCTTCATATACCTATCTACGGCTACCGTTGCAAGAATCTGCTGCCATGTATTCATCGTGGGTAGGATATCATTTGCGATATATCTGCCTATTCCCTGTACTACCTGTTCGTATGTCATAACATCCTCCTTAAAACATAATAAGGGACGGTTTTATCCGTCCCTTATTTTTCGTTAAGCCGCAGGCGTAGTTGCTGCGGGTGTAACGGTTACGCCACCCCAACCGGGGCAAATGCTGCCGTTGGGGATAACAAGCTTGGTAAGAGACATAAGCTGTGCAATCTGTCCGTTAATGCATCCAATTGCGGCTGTGTTAGTTGCATTGTATACATTCTGCTGGCAAATCTGCGATTCGATTGCGCCGAATCTTCCGTCAACATACTTGTACAGGTCGAGAATCTTCCCGTCTGTGTAGATGTTGCTGTCACGAAGCTTAATTTCTGTTTCAAGCTCGGATATCTTAGCCTGCTGTGCAAGATCGTAACGATCGACCATCGGGTCGCAGCCATTACGATTATTATTGCCGAGGATGTTGCCGAATGTGCCGCCAAGCAATTCAGCGCCGAGAGCACCGATGCTAAGACCGAGTGCTGTTCCACCTACGCCCTTAGAAGCGTATCTGTTTTCGTTTTCCATAGTTTTTCTCCTTTGTTTTTTGTTTTTTTGTGTTTTGTGTTTTATATGTAAAGCTATCCGATCGCTATAGCCTACATTCTAATAATTAATTATGCCTGCGTCCTTGAGGCCTCTCGCCAAGACCACAAGACATTCCATCTTAGTCTGTCCAAGGTTGAGGTCCGAAGGAGAAGCTCCGTTGAACAGTTTCTTCTTATAGAGAGCCATCAAGGGATCATAAGCCCACGGGGCTTCTTTCTTTATCTCATCCCAGAAGTGCCATATCCTTTCCTTGGATGACTCAACGGCAAGTTCAATTAACGCTTCAATTTCTTCTCTGGACATATCGATCTCCTCCTGTATGTGGTAGATATCTGCTGAATTTGGGATACCTGTGAATTTAGGTGTGTTAATTTTATCTGTTACTTTGTTGTCAGCTCCTCTTACCTCAAGATGACAATGCGAACCAAAGGAATATCCTGTATTACCTTCAATGCCTATTACATCGCCACGTTTGACTTTTGCACCTTTTTTAACCAATCTTTCAGAGAGGTGACAATAATACACAAGCTCACCGCTATTAGTTTCAAGGCATATATAGTTACCCCATTGCCATGTCAGATCACCCTTGTTGGTTACTATTCTGCTTTGACGGATCTTCCCGTCTGCCACGGCGATAAGTTCCTTACTTGATAACCCCACAAGGTCAAGCCCCGAATGAAACTGCTGCACACCGTTTAAGGTACGCACTCCGTATCGAGATGTTACTTTGAACTTGCCACCCTTATATGGATTGCATACCCTGCTTAACCTAACCATTGTTGCCTCTTTCATGTTGTGTGCCGAAATAAAATGCTATAACAGATGACACTATAATCATCACATTGTCCGCAGATATACTGCCCCTTAATGCAAGAACCGAGAACACAAGCATAACTGTTAATGTTACCACGGTCTTTACTTTGATGAGGTCTGCGATATTTTTCCTCACGGTATTACCTCCCATTTTTTAATCTCGGAATATATCTTATCTATGAAGCTGTTACCCTTAAGAGCCTTATATGCTTCATAGAGCATTACAAAGTTCTCATATTCATACTGACGAATGCTTTTATAATCTCGATTTTTATAATAGATGCGGAGCATTTCGCTTCGTAACTGACACCTGGTACCTTCAGAGATTTTCTTCATGTTAAGGATCACCGGGGTAATAACACCGACAAGAACACCAATCTCACCGACCAATGTAACAAGTGCTGTGAAATCCATCTCGCACCCCCTATCCTGCAACCGTCAGCACAAGGATGTATGTACCTGCTTGGACAACTCTCGGCTTGCTTGATGTACCGCCGCCGCATATATTGACATTACCGTTGCTGTCAAGCAATAATGCCGAGGCATTGGTATACAGCCTGCTTGTAAGCTTAGTGCTTATCGGCAGAGAGGATAATGTTATATTGCTTGCAGACAATGCCGTTGGTGAAGCACCGTAATACGGAGTTGAACCGTTGTAATATAACGGAGAATTACTCTGAATGATCCAGTTAACGGTGTTCGGGACAAGACCGATTGCCGACACGGGAAACAGCACCGCCAATAATCCCGCGTCATTGTAATGAGCCTTGACAAATTCGTCACCGCTTATAACTCTTTGATTGTACTGATAAGGATCAGCCGCACCGAGATCGGATGAAAGGGTTATTGTCCTCACAGCGCTTATCTCGGGAAGTGCGACCTTTGCCGAGGCATAGCTCGTTACATCAAATGTACCGTTTGCAGAGATATTCAATGTTCCCGAGGGTGTAATACCTACAGGGACATTAACGGATGCCGATGCGTAGCTTGTAACATCATGTGTACCGTTTGTAGTAATGCTCTTTGTTCCTGTGGGAATGATGCCGCCCTCGGTACCTATGGAGAGACCGTTAATTACCGAAGGAAAATCAGTGGCATTTATCTTGTCCGTTCTTCCTGTCTTGGCACGAAGGGAATCAGCAATATTGCTAAATAACTCTGTAAGTGTCATTAATAACTCCCCCCTATCGCATTGCCTATAGCCGCATTGATAAGCTCGTTTACCGCATCGGTATCAATACCCGATTTTGCAACACTCTGCTGACCTGCAAGCTGTGCCGCAATAAATTCGCCAAACAGCTTCATACCTGCAATGTTGTGATGTGTCTGATCTTCAAGGTAATGGGAAGCGTTCAGCTTGTTCACGCCCATTCCGTAGAAGCCATCGATCACGGGAAAATTGTATTCGATTGCAACCTTACGGATACCCTCAATGAAATCGGTCAGCTTCGCACCGTTTGTATTGGTATACGTATCGGGATATTGATATGAACCTTCATTCCCCCAATATCTGTACACGGGAACGGAAATATAAAACTTGATCCGCGGATATGCAGTAATTAACTTATTAAGACTGTACCTCAATGCACCGCATACCGATGTAACACCCTCACCCTCAAGAGCATTGCCTCCTGTGAAGTCATTGGTGCCATAATGAAGCACAACGATATCCACCTTTGAAAAGTCAATGGCTTTCAACTTGGGGAGCTGCTCATCCCATCCTGTGGCAGCCGTTACATTGGAATCCTGATTCGTCCATGTACCGCTTGTAACAGCATCTGCAAGGGCAGGGAGAGAAAAATAAGAGAAAGTGCCACTTCCCACTCTTGCCATACTTGAACCGCCGAAGCCTACATTGTAGAGATCCGCACCTGTTATTTGTGCCGTCTGATACAATGCAGATGTTTCGTCCCTTGTTCTTCCAAACAGACTATCACCAAAGCAGACTACCTTCTTACCTGTAAGGGGTTTCTCGGCAGCATTGAAATCAAGATTATTCCTCGGCACTTTGACCGTGGGCTTTAACTCATATACGACCTCAACATCATCGGTTATCTCCTCGTCAACGGTTATGACTGCGGAAAGGGTATTATGATTTATTCTTATATAGGCGGCATCCTTCCACGGATTATATACTGCATTTGATGTATCCCACACAAGAGTATCACCGCTTATCGTCAGATTACCGTACAGTGTATCAGCGCCGATAGCAAGCCAAGTTTTACCGAGACCGTTGCCGGTGGTCTTTGAGGCATCGTACAGGGCGATATACAATCCTGTGTTGAATCCCCCTCCGTTTGTATTCTTTATACGAAGGATCTGTCCTAATTTAAAGGGTATGAAGTCGGTAACATAATATGTTCCGCTTGTAGTTGTACCCGATGCTGTCAAGGCTACCTTTGCCTCAAAGCCGTATTTCTTATATACATCGGTGTAGGGTGCTATGGTTTCTGTTGTGGGTTTAAGTACCTTATCTGTTTTAAGATAATCCGTCAGAGCAGAGTCATCAAATGTGCCTGTGTCACCCTTGGGTCCTTGGTCGCCCTTATCTTCTTTTTCTCCCTTTTCGCCTTGGATGCCTTGTATACCCTGAATACCCTGTTCACCCTGCGTTCCTGTGTCACCCTTGTCG
>JAZUCQ010000035.1:0-1905 GCA_045639145.1 Clostridia bacterium
CCCGGTTGCAGTAACCCTCTTTACAGAAGGTCTGCAAGGGTTAGTATGGGCACCGTTTTTCAGGTGCCGTGGACATATCTTAACGATAATTGGGTTAATGAGTTAAGAACGGCAGGCTTCAAAACCGCCGCAATGGCTTTGACCGATGATTCGATTTCGATTGACGACCCGTGCCTTGAAACTGTTGACAAACTGGCGATTGTGCTTGGTACCGAGGGTGACGGACTTAAAGAAAACACAATAACCGCGTGCGATTATACCGTGAAAATACCAATGGCACACGGCGTTGACTCGCTTAATGTTGCCGCCGCCGGTGCAGTAGCCTTTTGGCAATTGAGGAAAAAGTGATGTTGATAATTTTTTTGTCACATTAATAAAAACAAAAGCGAGGTGTGGTCACCTCGCTTTTTATGTTTTGTTTAGGTGTTTATAATATCTTTTTCGTGCAAAACAACGCCGTTTTCTGTAAGTTTCTTTTGCAATTCTTTTATATCAAGCGTTGTAAAATCATCCGTCATAGCGGCGGCGGTGCCTGCGGCTTGACCCGTCACAGCACAGCAAGGAATAACACGCATTACGTCCCACAAGGTTTCGTTTACCGACGTGCAACGTCCTGCCACAATCAAGTTTTTCATCTTGCTGTTATAAAGTGTTCTAAACGGCACTTCGTAAACAGGTCCTCGTTTCTTCCAGTTTGAAACCATACCAATCGAGTCTTCGAAGAAAGTGTGCATTTCGGTGTGTGCAAGCTCATATTCTCCAACGATTTTTCGTGTCATACGAATTTGCGGAATGGTTGGAATTGTGGAAATAACTGCGTCTTTATTGGTTTCTCTTATCTTAAGCCAATGTTCAAATGTCTTTTTGTGCGAAAGGCAAACCTGTTCAGAAAGATCTTTGCCGTCAAGACCGGAGAATCGACGATTGATAAGCGGTTTTTCTACCACACCTGTCTTTTCATCCTCGGGAACGTCTGACGCGCCAACAGTTTGCAGATGATAGCCACTCTTATCCGAAAAATAATACCAAGCGGCAAGAACGTTTCCTTGCTCAAACAGTTTTGTAGGGATACTTGCAAAATGAGCAATGTCGCAGTCACCCGTTGCATCTACAACCGAGCCGGCCTCATATTCTTGTCTTCCCGATTTGTTTTGAACCGAAAGGGTGGTTATGCGGTTATTTTCGGCAGATAAACCAACAACATAACTTCCGTAGAGGATATCTACGCCGTTTTCCAACAGAAGTTTTTCGGCTAAAATCGCGAACACTTGCGCATTGTATTGCACCTCATAACGCTTGTCTTTTTCGGTGCGTGTGCCGACGTTATCCAGCCAGTTTTCGGGGTATTTATCTTCGGCACCGTAGGAAATAGAAAGCTTAAACAATTCTTCGGCAATGCCAAAAGAAACCTGATGTCCAAAACCGTCGCACAAGGGTAAATATATTGTGATAAGACCTGCAGTTCCCAAGCCGCCAAGCATATATTCTTTTTCAAAAAGTATAACGGATTTATTTTCACGCGCTGCGGCAAGTGCGGCCGAAATACCGGCAAATCCTCCGCCACAAACAACCACGTCGTATTTCTTCATTTTAACTACCCCTATCATTTACAGATATTCCGCGTTGATGCTTATCTTATAAATTCTCCGTTTATCTCTTGGTTTATGAATTCTTGAAGTTGCTCGCCTTCAAAACACATAGCACAGCCCACCAACAGTTTGATATAAGCCATTTCAGACGTTGTGCGCCAAGAGGTTTTAACAAAATTTCTCAACACGATTCCCGTGGTTTCATAACGATACGCTTTTTCACGATCGCAAGGCTCGATATACACATCCACTTTAGGAGCCGCATTGTTACAACGTTTTATCAAATACATTATGGAATCTTTTGTATAGTCCACGT
>JAZUCQ010000036.1:0-2328 GCA_045639145.1 Clostridia bacterium
ATTATGACCTGGCACAGAAGTATCTGCCAAACGGCTCCTGCGGAGTTATCTCGTTCGGAGTAAAGGGCGGCAGAGAGGCGGCTGTTAGATTTATGGACAGCTTAAAGCTTGCGGCAATAGTTACTCATGTTGCCGTTGCAAGAACATCTGTTCTTCACCCTGCAAGCCATACCCACAGACAGCTTAACGATGCAGAGCTTGAGGCGGCAGGTGTAACACCCGACCTTATCAGGTTCTCGGTGGGAATAGAGAATGTAGCCGATATAATCGAGGATATCGAGCAGGCACTTGCCAATGTATAGTAATTCTAAGTCCCGATGATTGCATTGCAATCATCGGGACTTTTTCTTTTTTGGACAGGTTCTATTTTTGGACAAAGCATCATAACAATATATATAGTCAACTGAAAGGAAGAGATGAATTTGGA
Source organism: Clostridia bacterium (assembly GCA_045639145.1). Classification (GTDB taxonomy): domain Bacteria; phylum Bacillota; class Clostridia; order Monoglobales; family Monoglobaceae; genus UMGS1820. The sequence continues at coordinate 428 of JAZUCQ010000036.1, forward strand.
AAAACAAAGGACTTTGGAGGTACTGTCATATCTGCCCGAGAATCTTCGGCAAATGCTTATGCGGATTATCTCGGATGATAACATAGCGGTTGAGGAAATCAGGCTCAGGTGCGGCGCGCCCCTTACGATTGGAGTATGGGGAGAAAGCTGTTTTGTTACAAGTGCAGGAGGAGTTACAAATTATGAAAGTGATGCTTATAAGGTTACATCAGAAGAGGTGCAGGCAGCATTCGCCGCTGTTTGCGAAAATTCAGTTTATGCCCATCTGGAGGAAATTCGTCAGGGCTTTATCACAATCAGGGGCGGCCACCGCGTCGGTATTTGCGGAAAAGCTGTCACGGATAGCGGAGAGATTAAAACCTTCAGAGAGGTAAGTTCATTAAATTTCAGAATTGCACATCAGATTGTCGGAATTGCCGACGGTATAATAGATTACATAGTAAATGGCGGAGATGTTAAAAGTACGCTGATTATTTCACCGCCTCAGGTGGGAAAGACAACCCTCTTGCGTGATGTAGTAAGACAGGTGTCAGGGCGAGGCTTTAAATGCGGAGTTGCAGATGACAGAGGCGAGATTGCGGCGGTTTACAAGGGAGAGCCGACAAACAGCATAGGTGCACAGACAGATGTAATTGACGGAGCACCAAAGGCGGCGGCGATTGAGATGCTTCTTCGCACTATGTCACCGAGAGTTATCATAAGTGACGAGATAGCGTCAGAACAGGATGTTGCAGCACTCAGGCTTGCAGCAGGGACAGGGGTCAGGCTTATTGCGACAACTCACGGTTCAAGTGTTGAGGAGGTATGCTCAAGGCGACTTCTTTTGCCGATAATGAAGGACAAAATCTTTTCACGGGCAATAGTTTTAAAAAGAGATTTTTCGATGCCCGACCCTCCGCTTGAGGCAAGGGCGGTGGAGCTGTGAGCGGAACTTTAAAAATTCTTGCATCTGCGGCGATTGTAATGGGCGGCGGCTACATAGGCGTTTTGGTTGCGTCGGTCTTAGATGTAAGAGTTACTCAGCTTGAACAGATGCGGCTTTCGATAGAGCAGATGGGGTTTAGCATAAGCTTTTTAAAAATGCCGCTTTCAGATGCTCTGCTCGGTGCGGCAAAGTCAAGAAGCGGTGCTGTCGGCAGAATATTCACCGAGGCGGCAGAGCAAATTCGCAAGGACAGAATAACACCGTCTGCTGCGTTTGAAAGAGCGGTTTTAAAAAACAGAGCAAGTCTTTGCGTTTTGGAGCAGGACCTACAGATACTTACCGAATTTGCGACAGGTCTAGGCATGGGTGATGCCGAGAGCGAGCTTTCAAACATAAATGCCGCCTGTGCGAGGCTGAAAATTGCACAGACGGCGGCAGAGGGGGAGAGAGACATGCGCGGCAGAATGTGGAGAGGTATAGGCTTTCTTTGCGGAATGCTCGCGGTAGTTCTGCTCATTTAGGAGGATTTTATGGATGGAGTGGATTTGATTTTTAAGGTTGCGGCAATCGGAATTTTAGTTGCTGTTTTAAATATGCTGCTTGTTCGGGCAGGGCGTGAGGACCAGGCTATGATGACAACGATTTCGGGATTGGTTGTTGTTTTGCTTGTGGTAATAAAGGAGATAAGCGAACTGTTTGATACGATAAAATCATTGTTTGGGTTATAGCTATGCTTATATACAAGATTATAGGTGTAGGAATAATAGGTGCAGTGCTGTCTTTGCTTGTAAAACAGCACAAACCTGAAATGGCAATTTCAATCCCGATACTGACCTCTGCAATAATCATTATGATGTGTGTGCCGCACCTTACGGCTGTCATATCAGCCTTTGATGATATTGCCGAGCAGGCAGGGATAGAAATTTCGCATATGAAGACGCTTATCAAGATAATAGGAGTTGCATACATCTGTCAG
>JAZUCQ010000037.1:0-8370 GCA_045639145.1 Clostridia bacterium
GAACCCTCATACCCTTAGGACCTATACATGTACCTACGGGGTCAACATTCTCGTTTGTGGAATGAACCGCGATTTTACTTCTGGAGCCTGCCTCACGCGAGAGTGACTTAATCTCGATAACGCCGTCATAAATCTCGGGAACCTCAAGTTCAAAAAGTCTGCGAACCAAACCGGGGTGCGAACGCGAAACAACAAGATGTACGCCCTTTACGGAATCTGCAACCTCAACAACAAATACCTTGTATCGCTCGCCAACTCTGTAATTATCGGTACGAACCTGCTCGCTTGGCATAAGCACAGACTCGGTATCCTCAATCTCGAGCATAACATTGCGCTTTTCTATTTTTCTGACTACGCCCGTTGCAATGTCATTCTCGCGGTCAGAATACTCATTAACCATCTTCTCGCGCTCTGCCTCGTGTATTCTCTGAATAACAACCTGCCTTGCCGTCTGTGCCGCAATTCTTCCGAATGATGCGGGTGTAACCTCTTTTTCTACTATATCCCCAAGCTCATATCTCGGGTCAATTTCCTTAGCCTCGTCAAGAGAAATTTCGGTTTCTCTGTCCTCTACCTCTTCAACTACCGTCTTGCGTGCTATAATTCTGATAGCTCCGCTCTCTTCATCAAATACCACACCGATATCCGATACTGCACCAAAGTGCTTTTTGTAAGCAGAGATAAGTGCACTCTCAAGTGCGTCAAGCACGATATCACGGCTTATTCCTTTCTCCTCCTCAATCAATTCAAGTGACTGAAAAAATTCTGAACTCATTTTTTTAATTCATCCTTTCTGTTAATTCTATGAAAACCCAAACGGGCATTATTTACAGCTAAAATTCAAAATGCAGCTTTACAACGGTTGTTTCCTTCTGCGGAATTTCAAGCGTTTCATCAGCCATCTTAAGGCTGATAACACCGTCATTAAACCCTGCAAGCTCTGCGGTTATCTGTTTGCTTCCGCCTATTGCTTTATAAAGTCCTACATCTACCGTCTCACCGATATATCTTTCAAAATGCTCGGGCGTTTTAAGCTTACGCTCAATCCCGGGCGACGAAACCTCAAGATAATAATTTTCTTTTATCGGGTCGCGTTTATCAAGCGCCTCGCTCAAAGCACGGCTAATCTTCTCACATTCGTCAAGGCTTATTCCGCCGTCTTTGTCAGCGTAAACACGGAGAAAATAAATTCCGCCCTCTTTCACAAACTCAACATCATAGATAAAGCAACCACATTCCTTTGCAATCGGCTCTGCCAATTCAAGTGTAATACTTTCGGTCTTAGAATATGCCATATACTCGCTCCCTTTCTCTCATACAAATCAAAAGAGTGAGGAACTTCCTCACTCTCAGCCGACATCTATTCAATTACAAATAAAGTATATCATATGCAAACCGCTTTGTCAAGCAGTTTGAGCAAAATTATTCCTTTGGTGCTCCGCTGAGCTTTTCAAGCTCCTGACGGAATGTGTCAATGTCTTTAAACTGCTTATACACCGACGCAAATCTCACATACGAAACCTCGTCAATTTCACGCAATCTGTCCATAACCATCTCTCCGATTTTCTCGCTTTTAACCTCACGCTCGAGCGAGTTATGAATGGTTGCCTCTATATCATCCAAAATTTTATCAACCATATCCATAGATACAGGACGGCTTGCGCAGGCATTCATAATACCCCTCTGCAGCTTAGCCCTGTCATACGGCTGACGGGATTTATCCTTCTTTATTACAATTATAGGTACACTCTCTATCTTTTCGTAGGTAGTAAACCTCTTGCCGCATCCTAAACACTCGCGGCGGCGGCGAATAGCTGTTCCGTCCTCAGTAGAACGAGAGTCTACAACCTTGCTTTCCAAATTACCGCAGTAAAAACATCGCATTGCATCGGCTCCCCTCTCAAATTAAAAATCACCTTATTTTATAAAGTATAAACTAAAAATTTTTTAGTGTCAATAAACCGAATTAAATGTTGGAAAACCGCAATGTTTTTGTCATAATTTTGTAATTTAACCTAAATATTCAGTCGTAAAGGTCGCCGCGGGAAGTCCCGTATCATCTGTCAGATTTGGCATTTCGGGGTACGCTCCCCAAGCGTATCTGGCATAGACGGGCGCGTCTACCTCGTCGCTTTTGAGTATCACCGTTTTGCCGTCAAGGGTTGCCTCTGCCGCATAAAACCTACCGTCTGCACCTGCCACCTCAAATTCCATCGGCTTTGATGTATCAAGCTTTTCTTTTTTGATTTTGTCATCGGTTTCTTTGTCGGCATACCTCTCCTTGGGCATAACTCTGAGTTTTCCCTCACATTCAAAGGTTAATACCATTTTGTCACCCTTGACCTCGGCAGATTTGTATACAGGTCCCGTAACCGCCACATTCTGTCCGTAGCAATCACGCTTTGCATACGCGGCAAATCTCTCGGCAACAATTTTCTTGCCCCAGGGGTGAATATCATTGCGTGCATTTCCCGCATCGTCCTCATAATTGCCGACAATATCAATGAGGCTTATCATACCCGTATTTTTCTTTTCCGAAACCTTAGAGAGAGCAACTCTCTGCCCCTCACGCACGAGCGACTCGTCAACGCGGTAACGGGTAAGCTGTGCCCAGTAAAACGGCAAATCCACTCCCCAATTTTCGCGGTAGTTATCCACAAGACCTGCCATAGCGTCGCTGTATTCCTCAACAGAGAGATGCGTTCTGTACTGGTCAGCCTCGCCCTGATACAGAATAATTCCTTTGATATTCAGCTTTTCAAACGGATAAATTCTGTTATTATAAAGGTCACCGTCGGTTGATGTAAAGCTTTGACACTTTGTCCCTTTGGCAATCCAGCGGTTAATCTCAGTATCACCGACTGCAACATTTATTATTCCGACAGGCTCGCCCGTGGTCTCTTGTATCTCGTTTGCAAAATAGTAGCCCACCGCACTGCTGTAAGCCGCAACATCTGCGTCCATCTCATGCCACGAATCTCCGCCTGTCGGAGGGTTGTCAACGGGATTTGCCGCACCTGTCATTCCCTTGTTCCAGAGGTTTAAAAGTCTTATATTTTCGTTTCTGACCTCCTCCGCGTTTTCAAGGTCTGCGAGCGTTTCCTCACTGCCTGCCATGTAGTACTCCATATTCGACTGACCCGTGCAAAGCCATACATCACCAAAGGTAATATTTATATACTTCTGCTCGTTTCTGCCCGACTTTACGGTAAGAGTATAATTTCCGCCTGCCGAGAATGAGCCGAGCGATACCTCCCACCTTGAATTTTTATCGGGCATTACCTCTTTGGTTATTCCTCCGCCGAGTGAGTTCTCTATACTGACCTGCACCGACTGCCCCACAGGAGCCTTGCCCCATATAACTGCAGGCTTGTCCGCCTGAAGCACCATATTATCGCCAAAAACAGAGGACACCTGCAGGTTGCTTGCCGCTCCGTTTATTTTATACTCAAGCGGATATTCAAGCGGAATGTTTCCGTCCTCCTCAAACACCGCTACACGGTAGCTGTCGCCATCCTCATAATCCGTACCTTTAAGCTCCGCAACAAAGTCTGTCACGGTGTTTGCAGGAATTTTTTGCTCGGCAACCGACATCTGCTTGGCTATTCCGTTTTTGTTGTATGCCGCCATCAAAACAGTTGCATTTATATCCTCAATCCCCTCAAATGCACAAAGAGCTATGGCTACATCGTATTTGCCACCCGATTTAGTTTTGGAAAATCCCTTTGCACCCATCCACTCTATCTCGCAGATATTTGATTTGTGAGGGAGCACAACTCTAAAATACCGATATTCCCCAAAACCGCTGAAGGTAATCTCAAACCAGCCGTTTTCGGGCGGTACTGCCTCCTCAATAACTGCAAGCTCGGTAAATGTTCTGTTGTCATTTGAGGCATAAAAACGCGCACCCAAACAGTTGTTTGCATCATCCTCGATTTTTCCTGCATAATATCTTATATATGAGAGCAAAACCGACATACCCATATCAACCGTAACCGATGTATCGCCCTCAAATGCCGCCGCTGTATCTGTCTTGCCGTCGTATAAAATTGCACCTGCCGCCTTTGCATCTCCGCCGCCCGAAACACTCACGGGGTCCATCTTTGCACTTGGCATATACATTTTAAGCCTCGGCAGATTTTGCTCCGTCTGCTCCTCTTCGCCGCCGAATATACTCCTTATATCAAAAGCCGACACAGGCATTGAAAGCACAAAAAAAGACAGCACCGCCAAAATTATTGCCATAAACCTCTTTTTCAGCATAGTACCGTCTCCTTTATATACATATTGATTATGATATTTTACAACATTTTATCCCTTTTGTCAAATGGTTTCACAGAGCAGTATGGAATTATCGCAAAAAGCATAATCAATGGGGTGGGCTATTTTAATTTTCCCAATACATCCTTGGCATTTTCGGTTGAAAGGTTGTATCTTTGCCATTTGTCAGGAATGTCGGAATTTGTCTGCACTTTAATAAATTTCTTCACTTTGGCTTTTAAAGCTTCATCATCAGTATTTTCAATCAGGTATTCCATCGCAGGCGTTGCATCGGCTGAAAGGGTAAACACATAATCAATGTCTGTTCGCCCGCCTTTTAAATACTTGTCTATCTGATTGTCTGCAATTATATTGTCAACAGGTACAACATTGAGCAAAGTATAGTACACAAGTGCAATTACAGTATAAACAAGTGTTATATTGAATTTAGGCTTTGCAATATAAACAAATGTAATCAAAAGTCCTATTGCTTCAAAAACCAAAAATCCCATTACAAAAAATCTCAGCCTTGTAAGTCCGTCGTCATTAGTATACAGCAGCATTCTGTAAAATGATGAAATCAAAAGCACAACCGTTACGGCACAAAGATAATGGCAAAGTATTTTGGTAAAGGCAAGCCACTTTCCCTGATGTAGCTTTGTAAGCTTTATTATCGCAAGTATCGCTGCAATATTTACGCCCGTAAGCGCCAACAGCTCAAAAAATCCTTTGCGTGCATAAGCTGTATAAGTAAGACCGTCAGGCAGGGTTGTTCCTGCAAACAGGTATTTAAACTGTATTATAACAAACAGCGTGTATACCAAAAGTATTGACACAAGCAAAATGTTTATTATAATAAGGTCGCCTTTAAAACGGGGAGCTTCGGTTTTTTCGTCTAGTCTGTCGATGTGAGCATTATAAAGTATTCCAAATCCAATTTTTTTGCACACAAAAAGCCGCAGAAGCATGGAAGCTTCGCGGCTTTAAATACTCGCGTCACGGCTTTATTCTTTAGAACAATATAATCAAAAACTGTGAAATAAGTACAACTGCGATAAGTGCAATCGGATATGTTGCGGCATAGGCTGCTGCGACATCCTCTGTCTTTGACACATTGATAAGTGTTCCAAGGGCAGGTGTACTTGTCATACCGCCCGTAATCGAGCCGAGATTATTGAGAAGGCTGAGTTTTAGCACATACCTTGCAAAAAGGTAACCTATAATCATCGGAATGATTGTCATAATTATACCGTATACAAAGTACATCGGGTCAAAGTTTGCAACAAAGTCTGCTCCTCCCGGGATACCTGCACCGACGAGGAAGAGTACCAATCCAAGCTCACGGAAGAGCTTAAGTGTATGCTGCTCGGGCATGATATTGAGCTTGCCTATTCTTCCAAAATGACCGAAGATAAGTGAAACAAGCAGACATCCGCCTGTTGTTGTAAGCGAGAAGCATGTTCCCGAAAGGCCGGCACTGCTGAGAGGAATCATAATCTTACCTACAATCGTTCCTAATACTGCTGCAAGCGAAAATGCCGCAAAGCCGTGTCCGTCAAGCTCTACAAGCTTGCCTGCAAAGGTTTTCTTTGTGCCTTCATCTGCCGATACCGAAATTTTTGCTCTTTCTGCATCCATATCAGCTTTTGTGAGCTTAGGAATAATCTGTACGAAAAGAACAACACCGATAACACCGAAGATATATGCTATACCGTGTCCAACCGATACAAGGCTTGTGTATTCAGGAGCAACGGTAGCCTTAGCTGCCGAAAACGCAGGCGTCGATGTAAGCGAGCCTGAAAGGAGTCCTACAATCATAGCAGTAAAGCCTTCTGAGGTTTCGATTGATGAACCATATCCAATTCCTCTGCCCATATAGATACAAGCAATAGCCGAAAGTCCGCCTGCAAGAATGATGATTAAGCCAAGGAGTACATATGACTTAAAGTTCTTCTTCATATTTCCAAAGAACTTAGGGCCTGCAATAAATCCAACCGATGTTACAAACAAGATAAGTCCGAGACTTTCGATAATCTCCAACGCTTTTTCAGCAAAGTAAACAGTATCAGTCTCACCCTTAATCACAAGCTGTGCTTCAAGCGGTGCAAAGAACAGGGCACCGAAGAGAAGGGCAATAACGAATACACCTGCGTCACCGAGGCATACTCCCTTAATGGTGATTCTGCCAAGTGCATAACCTGCAAAAAGAATTGCAAACACGCAAAACATTAAAAATGTAATACCCGTTATAGGAATAACTCCGTTAAATAATGACATTTATAAAAGACCTCTTTTCTTAAATATTACGCTATTTTCTTCTGTAATCAGGGAGGAGCTTGGGTGATACAACCTCTGTATCAATTCCTGCAGCCTCGATTTCCTTTTCAAAGCTGTCGATATGACCGAGCGTAAGCTCGCCAACCTCAACATCCTTGCATTTTGCCGCAGCACTCTTACCTGCACTTCTGCCGAACACGATTATGTCAAGCAGTGAGTTACCCATAAGTCTGTTCTTGCCGTGGATACCGCCGACAGCCTCACCTGCTACGAACAGGTTCTCTACATTGGTTGTCATACAGTCAGCCGAGATATCAAGACCGCCGTTCTGGTAATGGAGTGTCGGGTAAATCAAAATCGGTTCCTTGCGGATATCAATGCCGTACTTTGCGAACATACGCATCATAGCAGGAATTCTTGCCTCGATTGTACCCTCGCCGCCGATTGCCTCAATCATCGGGGTATCAAGCCATACTGCAGAGCCGTTGCCTGTATCTACACCATTGCCGCGGTCTGAGCACTCACGGATAATTGATGCGGCAGACACATCTCTTGTCTCAAGCGGATGCATAAATGCCTCGCCCTTTGCGTTGATAAGCTTTGCGCCGAGCGAACGAACCTTCTCGGTAACGAGAGCACCGAAAATCTGCTCGGGATATGCCGCACCTGTCGGGTGATACTGAAGAGTTTCCGCATACAAAAGCTTTGCGCCGACACGGTAGCCGAGAACAAGACCGTCTGCGGTTGCACCGTAGTGGTTAGAGGTCGGAAAGCCCTGATAGTGCATTCTGCCTGCACCGCCCGTTGCGATGATAACAGTCTTGGCTTTAGCTACCATCAATTCCTGAGTTTCCATATTCATCAGAACCGCACCTGCTGCGTTTCCGTTCTCGTCAAGGATAAGCTCGATTGCAGAGGTAAAGTCAACAACGGGAATACCGCGGTTTATTACCTCGTCACGCAGGGTACGCATAATCTCGGCTCCCGAATAGTCCTTTGCCGCGTGCATACGCTTACGGGAAGTTCCGCCGCCGTGGGTTGTTACCATTCTGCCGTCCTCGTCCTTGTCAAACTCAACACCGAGGTCGTTGAGCCACTGTATAGCCTCGGGTGCGTCACAAACGAGCTTTGACAAAAGCTCTCTCTTTGCGGCATAGTGACCGCCGCCGAAAGCGTCAACAAAGTGGATAGCAGGCGAGTCATTTTCCTTATCTGCCGCCTGAATACCTCCCTCTGCCATCATTGTGTTTGCATCACCGATACGGAGCTTTGTAACTATCATTACATCTGCTCCTGCCTCGTTTGCCTCAATCGCCGCCGATGCACCTGCACCGCCGCCGCCGATGATTAAAACATCTACATCATAGTCGGGGTTTTTCAAATCAACCGCGTCTGCCTTGATACGGCTGTGTGCCTGAAGAATTTCAGCAAGCTGCTTGGGAACCTTTTCGCCCTTGTTGGGACCGATTTTGAGTTCTTCAAACTCGTCTGTCTTGTAGTCGGGATGATATGCCTTGAGCAAATCCTCTTTTTCCTGTGCGGTCATTCGTCTTGGCTCAAGCTTTATATTTTCTTCTCTTGCCGCCTCAACCGCCTTTATTGATTCTGTAAATCTTTCTGCATACATTGTTATCGCACCTCCTTATTTCTCGATTTCTCTGTTGTTGTAAAGCTCTTTAATCTCGTCAACGGGCTTTTCCATAAGCGCCTCGATAAGCTCTGAGAATGTTCCGTCCTTTATCTCCTGAACTCTGTTTTCAAGATGAGCGGACTTGGGCGCCAAATACTTACCGTTGAGTCTTCTTGCGAGCATTGCAACCTGAGGATGCGAAA
>JAZUCQ010000038.1:0-2066 GCA_045639145.1 Clostridia bacterium
ACGATTTCACAGACGGCAATATAGATATCCTCACTCTCCTTGTAAAGACAGGTCTTGTTCCCTCGAAGTCAGAGGCAAGACGCGCTGTTGAGCAGGGCGGCGTGTCGGTTGACGGCGAAAAGGTCACCGACATCAAGACTCTCTACACTCCCGACGCGTTCGCTGACGGTGCAGTCGTTAAGAGAGGCAAGAAGAACTTTATGAAGGTCGTTGTTGAATAAAAGGCAGTAAATGCTTAACAAAACTGTAAAAAATCACACAAGGGGCGGCGTTTCCGTCGCCCCTACCTTTTTTATCGAAGCTTAATCATTTTTTCAAGCGACAAAAAATCTTAAAATAAGTTATAAATTCCTTAAAATAAGCTATTGCTTTTTTGATTTATCTGCGATACAATGTAATCATACAAATTAAATTCAATCAAGGAGGTCATTTATGTCACGCTTTACTAAGATTCTTCACCTTATCGTTATGTTATCTCTGATTATCACGCTCGCTTCTTGCGACAGTGGGGTATCCGAAATTACAGATGCACCGCAACAAACCGACGCACCACAACAAACCGACGCGCCGCAGACAGACGCACCTCACGTACATAGCTTCGCAGACGAGGTTACACCCGCAACCTGCATAGCAGAAGGAAAAATTATCCCCAAGTGCGCTTGCGGTGAAGCAGGCGACGAGGTGGTAATCCCCAAGATGGCTCACATTGCAAAAGAGGTAAAATGCGACGCAGACACACTTTGCGGTGTTTGCGATACTGTAATTGCCCCCGCAACGGGACACAAAATGCTCGTCAGCGAAGTCATATCGAAAGCTACCTGTACCGCGGACGGAAAAGCAATATATATTTGCTCGATCTGCGGCAAGGAAGAGGAATTGGTATCGGCACGAGTAGAGCATTCCTTTGACAGCAGTACAAAGTGGAGTGTCAGCAACGGCGTATATTCCGCAAGCTCGGGATGTGCGTTTTGCGGAACAAACCGTATCAGTGAAAGTGATATCCCCGCTTTCTCTCTTGACTTTGAATCCTCACTTTCAGATGTTGCCACAAAATACGAGGGCTTCAGAATAGTCAAAGCCGACAGCTACGACTCTCACAGAGTAGATGCCAACGGAAGCCTCGGTCTTAAGGTTGTAAGCTCCTCATCAAGCATTTTCTACATTGACGTTGACGCCAAAAATCTACTTGAAATGGGAACTGTTTCAATATCCTTTGATATGACCCTGCTCTCAGACGGCACAAGCGGCAAAGAGCCCTCATTATTCTCTCTGCTCGGAAACTTCCAAAACGGAGCCGCAACCGGTACAACAAAATGGGGATGGATGTTTAAGTTCAAAAACGACGAGGGCAAATTGGAGATAACCCAAGGAAAACCTCTTAACGATACTAATAGCGCTCTTTTAGAGAAAGGCGTTAAGCACAAAATAAACATTTTACTTAACACACAGACAGGCAAGGCGGAAATATTTATAAACGGCAAATACATAGGCGTTTCCCAAACAAATTTTACCTTCATCAAGGACGATACACAAAACCAAAATCTTTCCTTTAGATTCGGAGACGGCTCTATGCCCGAAACGATTTTTGACAATATAAGAATTTCGGCTATTGGATAAAACCTCGGCTTGCATACTCAAAACATAAGGAGAATTGTATATGAAAAAAATCTTTGTTTTTATACTTGCGCTCACCTTGGCGTTCTCGCTTGTCTCCTGCAATGACGGAAATGACGAAACCACACAGCCCTCAACCGATAATCAGGAGACCGAGCCCACCATAACTGAGAGTCAGGAAACCGAGCCGGCAGAAACCGAGCCGCAGGACAAGGAGGTCAAGGTTGTGCTTGACATAGAAAAAATAAAAGCAAACGCAGATGAAAAAAACAACGCCAGAGTAAACTCCCAATATATGATGGGCTGCATTTACGGTATATATGACAAAGACGGCGAGTTGGTCAGCTCCTCAATAGGCTATGCTGATTTGGCAGGCACTAAAGAAATAAAGCCCGACTCAATTTTCAGAATGGCGTCAATGACAAAGCCCATCACGGGCGTTGCGGTGATGC
>JAZUCQ010000039.1:0-12238 GCA_045639145.1 Clostridia bacterium
TATGATATCCGGGCGCAGACTTTGCACCAAAGATATATGTTGTAGGCTCCATATTTGCATCGGGGTCACCGTTAACAAGCTTTTGATAACGGTAGATAATGTGCATTGCCTTTAAAAGCTGTCTCTTGTATTCGTGCAGACGCTTAATCTGAACATCGAACATAGAATCGGGATTTACAACAATTCCGTTTGTATCGAGAATATACTTTGCAAGTCTTTCCTTATTCTCCCTCTTTATTGCAGCGAACTTGTCGCAAAATGCCGCATCGTCTGCAAACGGAGTCAGCTTATCGAGCTGGCGGTAATCCTTAACCCAGCCGTCGCCGATAGAGTCGCAGATAAGTCCCGAGAGCTTCGGGTTCGCCTTATAAAGCCATCTGCGGAAGGTTACACCGTTTGTCATATTCTTAAACTTATAAGGATAAATGCTGTAATAATCCTTAAATGTTTCCTGCTTTAAGATTTCGGTATGAAGTGCCGCAACCCCGTTTACGCTGTGGCAAGCAGTAAGACAGAGGTTTGCCATACTTACCTGACCGTGTGCGATAACAGCCATATATTCAATTTTACCAATGTCACCGGGGAAACGCTCCCAAAGGTGCTCTCTCTGACGGCGGTCAATCTCATGAATAATCTGACCAAGTCTCGGGAGAAGTGTATCAACCATCTCCATAGGCCACTTTTCAAGAGCCTCACAGAGGATTGTGTGGTTGGTGTATGCAAAGGTTCTTCCAACGATATCCCATGCCTCGTCCCAGCCAAGACCTTCCTCGTCCATGAGGATACGCATAAGCTCCGGGATAGCGATTGTCGGGTGAGTATCATTAATGTGTATCTGGATATACTCGGGGATTTCCTGAACGCTTAAATTCTTCTGCTTATGCTTTGCCAAAATCCACTGTATAGTTGCAGATACAAAGAAATACTGCTGCTTAAGACGCAAAAGCTTACCCTCGTAGTGGTTATCCTCGGGATAGAGAACCTTGGAGATAACCTCCGCAAGCTCCTTATTCTCGCTTGCTTTAGCGTAGTCACCGCGGTTAAACTCGCTCATGTCAATTACCTCGGGAGAGCATGCCTTCCAAAGTCTGAGTGTATTTACCGTCTCTGAATCAAAGCCTGTGATTGGCATATCGTAAGGCTCTGCAATAACGGTGTTATAGTCTACCAGACGGAACTTGAGTCTGCCGTCCTCCATATATTCCTCAATTCTTCCGCCGAAGTGTACCTCTTTTGTATCCTCGGGTCTTACAATGTCCCATACATTTCCGCCCTGAAGCCAGGGGTCAGGCATCTCTATCTGATAACCGTCAACGATTTTCTGGCGGAAAAGTCCATATTCGTAACGAATACCGCAGCCGTATGCAGGAAGCTCAAGATTTGTCAGCGAGTCTAAGAAACATGCCGCAAGTCTTCCGAGACCTCCGTTACCGAGACCTGCATCATTCTCCTGCTCCTCTATCTCGTCAAGCGAGATGTTGAGTTCAGCAAGAGCCTCACGGTACAGCTTTGTCTCAGTCATGTTCATAAGGTTGTTGCCCATTGCGCGTCCCATAAGGAACTCGAACGAGAGATAGTAAAGTTCTTTCTGAGGCTTCTTGTCAGCCTCTTCCTTATACTTAATCCATTTTTCCATTATTTCGTCACGGATTGTAAACGAAACCGCATTATAAATTTCTTTTGCCGTTGCTTGTTCTACTGTCTTACCGAAGTATCTGCGGATTTTACCCGATACCTCGTTTTTGATGAATTCCTTGCGCTGCTTATACTCAGCAGAAGCCGTTGATTGTTTTTTCATTTATATAATCTACCTTTCATATTATTATTTACACAAACAGATATCATAATTTTACCGCATTTCTCGGGTTTTAGCAAGTGTTTTTTTAACATTTATATAATATTGTATAAATTTTAGCGTTTTGCACCTGATAATTGATTATTTATGTATCAAAATATTGTAAAGCAATTCACAAATTGTCCCAGACTATCTAAAAAGTCAGCTTTAATGCAAGTCCTTTGCGGCAATGATGCCCAAACCAACATTTGGGTTGCCGAAGGTATGCGTTTGTAATCTCGGGATATCTTTTAAAGCACCACGCTCGGAAAACCACGGGCACTAAGGTAACGCTGCGTCACATCGTCACAACTCGCCATTATTTCTCGGATTGTCTGTTCGCCAATCCTTTGCTTTATATGGCGGTTGCTCCTCTTTCCCAAAAAATCTCGGCTAAAGCCTCGACTTTTCGGGAACCCTGTCTCCCTCTGACGAGGGACTAGGCTTTGCCTGTGCGTTAGCTGATGGCAAAATCGTAGATTTTGACGGAGGGAGAGATTTATATGATGGGGGTGTCGGGGTATTCCCCGACTGCATTTTGGTTACTTTTTCGAGTGCTGTCCAAATCTTTGATTTGGCGAACAGCACCGATGCGATAGCGTCCCGAGGCTTTGCCTCGGCTTGACGCGAACCGTTGTGCAAGCAAAAGTGACAATCCCTTAAACGGCAGTTTTACAATAAAACAAAAGTGTAAGGACTGGTACTTGCCAACATTCTGCAAAACGGACCGTCGAGACGCCCTTCCCTACAAATGCCCAAAACCCATATTCGCCTATCCAAGCCGAAGGCGGCAATGAAATCAAATCTGCTTTTTAAATTATAGGGTTTATCTACACGCAAAAAACCCGAGCGGCTGCTCGGGTTTTTCAACTTATCTTATCCTATCAAATTATTATAAAGCTCCTGATATTTAAGTGCCGACTCATTCCATGAGAAGTCAAGCTTCATTGCATTTCTTACAAGTCCGTCCCATACCTTCTTATCGCCAAAGGTTTCAAGTGCCATACGCAGGGTATGAACCATATCGTGGGCGTTGTACGGATAAAAGCTGAAGCCGTTACCCTCGCCCGTGAACTTGTTGTACGGGACAACCGTGTCCTTAAGTCCGCCCGTCTCTCTTACAACGGGGATTGTGCCGTACGCAAACGAGATAAGCTGGCTGAGACCGCAAGGTTCAAACATTGACGGCATCAGGAACAGGTCAGCCGCCGCATAAAGCTTATGTGCCAAATCGTTGCTGAACATAATATTTGCAGACACCTTTGTCGGGTTGTACCATGCAGATTGTCTGAGCATCTCCTCGTATCTCGCCTCTCCTGTGCCGATAACAACAAGCTGAAAGTCAAGGTTCATCAACTCTCCCATTGCAGCTGCAAGCAAATCAAATCCCTTTTGGTCAACAAGTCTTGAGATTATGGCAACCATGGCCTTCTCGCCGTCAACGGGAAGACCTAACTGCTCCTGAAGTCTCATCTTGTTTTCCTTTTTCTTTGACTTGACATTTCTGCCGTCATAGTTCGCATAAAGTGCAGGGTCAGTCTTGGGGTTATATACCGAATAATCAATACCGTTGATTATTCCAAACAGCGAATTCGACCTTGCAGACAAAAGTCCGTCAAGCTTTTCGCCGCCGAGGGGTGTCTTTATCTCCTCGGCATATGTCGGGCTTACCGTTGTCACATAATCAGAATAAACAATACCGCCCTTTAAAAGATTTGCACAGCCGTGGAATTCCAGCTTGTCATTTGTAAAGAAATCCTTGCTCAACGAGAAGAAATCCGAAACAATATCCGCCGAATATATTCCCTGATATCTAAGATTATGAATGGTGAACATTGTTTTAATTCCGCGGTAGAACTCATCATTTACATAATACGCGTTGAGCAGAACGGGTATCATTCCTGCCTGCCAGTCATGGGCGTGAATTACATCAGGCTTAAAGCCGAGATGCTTTATCATTTCAAGGCATGCCTTGTCATAGAAAGCAAACCTCTCCAAATCATTCCATTTATAAAGATACGGGTCACCGAAGTAATATTCGTTATCTACAAAGTAATAGGTCACTCCGTCCTTGTGAAGTTCAAACACACCGCAGTATTTTCTGCGCCAGCCGAGCGGCACATATATAAAGAAGCAAAATCTCATCTGCTCTACATATTCATGTGGAATGCAACCATATTTCGGCATAATAACTCTGACATCATGCCCGAGAGCTGCAAGTGCCTGAGGAAGTGCCCCGAGAACATCGCCAAGTCCGCCCGACTTGGCAAAAGGAGCAACCTCTGATGAACACATTAAAATCTTACTCATTGCTGTACTTCCTTTCGTTTATCAATCTCACGGCCGCCACAGGCGGCCGTGAATACTTTAGATTATTGTCTTTTTACCTATAACCATAGGATATGTGTCCTGTCCCATAAGCTTTTTGCCGCTCCGCAGGATTACTTCCTTATCAAAAACTGTGTTTTCGAGCAGACAGTTATCCATAATATCCGAGTTCTGCATAACAATACAGTTTTCAACCGTCGCACCCTTACCTACATGAACACCTCTGAAAAGTATACTGTTCTTAACAGTACCCTCAATAATACAACCGTCAGCTATAAATGAATTGCTTACCTCTGCATTCTTGGAATACTTAGTAGGAACTGTGTCCTTAACCTTTGTGTATATGGGCATATCGTTTTCAAGACCGAATAATTCGTCTCTTATCTCCTTGTTGAGAAGCTCAAGGTTTGCATTAAAGAACGCCTTTACATTATCAATCTGTCTTGAATAGCCTTCGTATTTATATCCGAATATTCTTAATCTATCGATATTGGGAAGGAATATATCCTTTGACAGATGATGCTTGTTATGTGCAACCGCATCGCCGATAAGCTCCAAAAGCAATGTCTTTTTGATTAAGAACATATGCATGTATGCCTTGTTGGTCTTCTGCTGTATCGGATACACATTTATATCCGTAATACGCTCGTCAGCATCGGTATCTATCAGAATACGGGTTGTAAGCTGCTTTGAATCAAGCTCACCCGTCTCTGTATATATCATGGTTATGTCAGCATCTCTGTCAAGATGTGATACAAGCACCTTTTTAAAATCAATATTACATACCGTGTTACAATCAGCAACAAGCACATAGTCCTGACGGCTCTTGTTGAGATAATGACTGACGCCGTTTATCATATCTACGCCGGCTCTTCTCTCGCCGCTGTCGTTCATTTCTTTGGGCGGCAGAACAAAAAGTCCGTTGCCCTTTCTGTCGATATCCCATGGCTTGCCCGTTCCCAGATGGTCGCTGAGTGACTGATAATTATACGGTACGGTTATTCCTACATTTACGATTGAGGAATTTACCATGTTCGAGAGTATAAAGTCAATAATTCTGTATCTTCCGCCAAAGGGGACAGCCGCAAGTGTACGGACACTTGTAAGTTCTCCCATTCCTGCCTCGGGGTTATCGGCAAATATAAGTCCCATCATATTATGTTTCATAATGTTTTCATCCTTTCACACTCTACGGTCTATTCTTCGACATTTTTAGTAACCATTGAATTTCTTGCAATCTTAACACCGTCACCTATCTTGAGTTCGGGTGCAATAAGTGTAATATCATTGGAACAAATCTTTTCGTTTATCCAATCCTTGTTGGCACTCTCATCATCAGAACCGATACGGCAATCCTCACCGACTACAACATTGGTTCCTACAAGCGACTTGTAAACAGCCGCACCCTTTTTGATTACTGCACCCGGGAATATGATAGAATCCTCTATCTTTGCTCCTTCCTCAATCGTTACGCTGTCAAAAATAACCGAATGGTCTACCTCACCCCGAATATCACAGCCCTCTGTCACATAACAGCCGCGAAGCTTTGCCTCGGGAGCAATGTAATGCGGAGGCTTAATCGGGTTTCTGCTGTAAATTCTCCAGCTATCATCGTTTAAATCGAAGTTTGCATCATCATCTAAAAGCTCCATATTTGCTTCCCACAGACTGTGAATGGTTCCAACATCCTTCCAATATCCGTCAAAGCGGTGAGCAATCAGTTTAAGACCATCGCCGAGCATCTTGGGAATAATGTTTTTACCGAAATCATTGTCAGAATTCGGGTCATTTTCATCCTCTGTAAGATATTTTTCAAGAACCTCCCAGCTAAAGCAGTACACACCCATAGATGCAAGGTTGCTCTTAGGCTCTGCAGGCTTTTCCTCAAACTCGGTAATGTTAAGCTCACTGTCAGTATTCATAATACCAAAACGAGACGCTTCATCCCACGGAACCTCAATTACGGCGATTGTCGCATCAGCACCTGCCTTTTTGTGCTGAGCCACCATCTTGCTGTAATCCATCTTATAGATATGGTCACCCGAGAGAATTATAACATATTTGGGTTTAAACTGCTTGATAAAACCTAAATTCTGATATATCGCATTCGCGGTACCCTTATACCACTCACCCTTATCTGCCGAGGTATAAGGCGGAAGCACATAAACACCTCCGTTTGAACGGTCCAAGTCCCACGGCTGACCGTTTCCTATATAAGTATTAAGCTCGAGCGGCTGATACTGGGTTAAAACTCCGACTGTATCAATACCCGAGTGCGTACAGTTACTGAGCGGAAAATCTATAATTCTGTACTTTCCGCCAAAGTATACCGCAGGCTTTGCCACCGTTGTGGTAAGTGTTCCAAGTCGGCTTCCTTGTCCGCCGGCAAGAATCATTGCTACACATTCTTTAGATTTCATTTCCTTCACCTGTTACCTTTCCGACCCACTAAAATAATTAATGTCACATGCCTCGCTGTGAGTCTTAGCGGGGACGAACTAATGATTAAAATTTTACTTGCGGGATTTTTTTGCTTCGCCCTTTGGCTTTGGCGGCTCAAGCGGTGTAAGCTTCATAAACATCGCTGTAAGCGGTGGCAGACTCAACTCAATCGAATACGGATAACCGTTTGCCGGCTTCGCCTTTGCCTTGCATTTTCTTGTTCCCTTGCCGTTTCCGCCGAAGTTTTTGCTGTTACTTGACAGAACCGTCTCATACTCGCCGTACTCGGGAACTCCCACAACATATTTTTCACGCTCAACCGGCGTGAAGTTTATAACAACGGCAATCTTTTCATCACCGGAGCTATTCATACGCATAAACGAGAGAACGCTGTTGTTGCCGTCCTCGGCATTGAGCCACTTGAAGCCCTTCCAGTCTCCCATCTCACGCTCTATCTCATAGAGCGAGCCATGATTTTTATAGAACTCGTTAAGCTCCGCACAATATGCCTGCATCTTG
Organism: Clostridia bacterium; assembly: GCA_045639145.1. GTDB lineage: Bacteria > Bacillota > Clostridia > Monoglobales > Monoglobaceae > UMGS1820. Next base: position 7,124 of record JAZUCQ010000039.1, read on the forward strand.
GAATGTAATTCATAACCCTCCAAAACCCAGTCAAGCTGTTCTGCAAACCGCCATTCCACAAACTGTCCGAGTTCTCCTCCCATAAACAGAAGCTTTTTGCCGGGATGCGAGTACATATAAGCATACAGAAGTCTGAGCTCTGCAAACTTCTCCTCATATGTTCCCCACATCTTGTCAAGCAACGAACGCTTACCGTGCACAACCTCGTCATGAGAGAGTGCCAAAATATAATTCTCCGAAAAAGCATACATCATCGGGAATGTCAGCTTGTTATGGTTACCCTTGCGGAAGAGGGGATCACACTGCATATAATCGAGCATATCGTGCATCCAGCCCATATTCCACTTGAAGTTAAAGCCAAGACCTCCCTGGTCGGCAGGCATTGTTACTCCGCCCCACGCGGTCGATTCCTCCGCTATCATAAGAACATTCGGAAATCTCTCAAACACCGCCATGTTAAGCTTTTGTAAAAAGTCTATTGCCTCTAAATTCTCCTTGCCGCCATACTTGTTGGGAAGCCATTCCCCATCGCGTCTGTTGTAATCCAGATACAGCATACTCGACACGGCATCAACACGAAGTCCGTCCATGTGATACTCCGAGAGCCAGAAAATCGCATTTGAGATAAGGAATGAGAAAATCTCCGTCTTTGTCCAGTCAAACACGAGTGTTCCCCACTCCTTATGTTCGCCGCGTCTGCTGTCGGGATGTTCATAAAGCGGGGTTCCGTCAAATCTTGCAAGACCGTGTGCATCCCTTGGGAAGTGGGCAGGTACCCAATCCATAATTACACCGATATTGTTCTTGTGACACGCGTCAATAAATGCCTTAAGCTCGGCAGGCTTGCCGTATCGGCTGTTTGCCGAATAATATCCCGTAACCTGATAACCCCAGCTTCCGTCAAACGGATATTCGCAAATCGGCATAAGCTCGATATGAGTATATCCCATCTTCTTTACATACGGAATAAGCTCGTCAATCATTTCCAGGTAAGTATAATAGCTTCCGTCATCCTTGGTTTTCCAGGAACCGAAATGCATCTCGTATATGCTCATTGGCTTATCATACGGTAATGTCTTGCTGCGTGCGTCAATCCACGCCTTATCCTTCCATTTATACGAAAGGTCTGCCGTAACCGAAGCATTTGCAGGGCGAACCTCCGAATAAAAAGCGTACGGGTCGGATTTCAGTTCTATATCGCCTGTGTGGCTTTCTACGCTGAACTTATAATTCTGCCCCTCTGTTATGTAGGGCAAAAATACCTCCCATATTCCTGAGGAGATATGCTTATGCATTATACCTCTGTTTCTGTCCCAACCGTTTCCGTCGCACACAACCGAGACAGACTTTGCATTCGGTGCCCAGACAGCAAAGAGATAACCCTCTTTTCCATCATCATTTTTCATCTTGTGTGCACCGAGCATACGATAGCTCTCATAATTTGTCCCGTTATTAAAAAGGTACATAGGTGCTTCGTCAATGTACCGCTTATTATAACCCGTATCTTTCGCTTTCCTTCTCATTGGTCTGCCCTCCGTAGTGTTTGTGTGAAATTTATCAAAACCGCAAAAATATCTTTTCGAAAATTAGATATATTTAACAATACCATTGTATCACATTTTTTTCCATATGTCTATTCGCTTTTGAATAAAATATTGCACAAAATCTTAAAATGTTTTTTGTAGACATTGCGTGAAAAGGCGTTTTTTCCGTACAAGCCATATATTCATATCTTATGACAAACAAGATTTGTTTATTCCAAATGTTTTGTAATACCCGTATTCAAAAAAATATTGCAATTCACAATCTGCTGTGTTATACTTGTATGCGGCAAATATTTACACAAAAGGCGGTGACGGATAAATGAGAAAAGGGTTGAGAAACATGATATTAAATCTTATATATCCGCCAAGGTGTGTTTTCTGCCTGACAAGACTTTCGCCCAAAACGAATATGTTTGTCTGCCACGATTGTGCAAACACCCTGCCTTATACAAAGATATACAATCGCTGCACAAAATGCGGAAAGCCTATGGCGGACGGTGAATTTAATATCTGCAGACGCTGCCGTACTGTTCGGATATATACAACCCGCATAACCTCAGCTTTTGTATATACAGACTCCGCAAAGCGTGCAGCCGTTGCCTTTAAAAAGGAACGCAACGCAGGATATGCCAAAACCTTTGCTGTATACATCGAGCAGATGATAAATTCCGATTTTAAAAATATAGATTTTGATTTTGTTGTGTCTGTGCCGCCGAGGAAGAAGAGCGCAGCAGACGAAAACTTTGACCAGGCAGCCTATCTTGCAAGGGCAGTCGCACTCAGGCTCGGAATTCCGTATCTTTCAGGTGCGATGTACCAGACCGACAGAATTAAAAAGCAGAGCACTCTTTCTTATAATGAAAGAATTAAGAATGTAAAAGATAAATTTGCAGTAAGAAAACCCGACAAAATAGAGAGAAAGACACTGCTTCTTATAGATGATATATGTACAACAGGAGCCACACTTAACGAATGTGCAAAAACCTTAAAAGATAGCGGTGCATACAGGGTATATGCCGCAACCTTTGCTACCGTGCCTGCTACATAATCGGCACCGAATGTAAATATAATTGTATTTGGAGGTAATATATATGACATTATTCAGTATTTTACTCGCCGCAGGCGAGGGAAAGAGAATGAAATCAAAATCACCCAAGCCATTGCAGATTGCAGGCGGAAAAGCCTTAATCGACCGTGTTCTCTCGGCGGCAAATGCTGCAGGGTCTAAGCGTAACATTGTTGTAATAGGGCATATGGCGGATAAAATTAAGGAGCATTTGGGCGACAGCGTCACATATGCTTATCAGTACGAACAGCTCGGCACGGGTCATGCCGCTATGCAGGGCATAAAGCCCATCGAAGACGAGAGCGGAACCGTTATGATTATATGCGGTGACACCCCCTTGATTACAGCAGACACATTAAGAGGTGCATATGACGAGCATATGGAAAACGGAAATTCCGCAACTGTAATTACCGCTGTATGTGACAATCCTTTCGGCTACGGCAGAATTGTAAGGGAAAACGGTTCTCTTAAAAAAATCGTTGAACAGAAAGACGCAACGGATGATGAAAAGAAAATCTGCGAGATTAACTCGGGTATGTATCTTTTTGATATAAGCATGTTAAAATCCGCTCTTTCGCGTCTGACAAACGATAATTCGCAGGGCGAATATTACCTTACCGATGTTATCGAAATATTATTAAACAATGGCGGCAAGGTTGGAGCATATATAACCGATTTTGAGGAAACACTCGGTGTAAATGACCGCATTCAGCTTGCAGAAGCCGACAGACTTTTAAACAAAAGAAATGTACTGCGTCTTATGAAAGACGGCGTTCGTATAATACACCCCGAAAGCATTTGTGTCGGCGATGATGTTATCGTTGGCCGCGACACCGTGATTTATCCGGGTACAATTTTAGAGGGCAGCACCGAAATCGGCGAGGACTGCGTAATCGGCCCCAACACCAGAATAAAAAACTGTAAAATAGGCTGCTGCACTGAGCTTCAATCCTCGGTTGCAACCGACAGCGAAATCGGTGACAATACATGCGTCGGACCTTTTGCATATATAAGACCAAATTCCAAAATCGGCAACAACATTAAGGTCGGCGATTTTGTAGAGGTTAAAAACGCTACAATAGATGACGGCACAAAAATTGCGCATCTTACCTATGTGGGAGATGCCGATGTCGGCAAGCGTGTAAACTTTGGCTGCGGAACGGTTGTTGTTAACTATGACGGTGCACGCAAGCACCGCACTACTATTGAGGACGACTGCTTTATCGGCTGCAACACCAATCTTGTCTCGCCCGTTACTGTCCGCAAGGGCGGATATACTGCGGCAGGCTCGACCATAACCGATGAGGTCCCCGAAAATTCACTTGCCATTGCCAGAGCAAGACAGGTAAACAAAACAGGCTGGAAAAAACCCACGAAATAAACGAAAGGCAAAAAATATGTATCTTATAGCAGGGCTCGGCAATCCGGGCAGAGAATATGTAAACACGCGCCATAACATCGGCTTTGAGGTTGCAGACGCAATATGCTCAAAATTTGACATAAGCCTGAATAAAGAAAAATTTCGTGCCGTATTCGGTGACGGCCGCATAGGCGGCGAAAAGGTTATTGTTGCAAAGCCTCAGACATATATGAATTTGAGCGGAGAGAGTATCCGCGAAATTGCAGATTGGTATAAAATTGAGAATGATCATATAATTATAATATATGACGATATTTCATTGCCTACAGGAAAGCTTCGAATCCGCGAAAAAGGAAGTGCAGGCGGTCACAACGGTATAAAAAATATTATTTATCAGCTCGGCACAGATGTTTTTCCGCGTATTAAGGTGGGGGTTGGTGCGCCCGACCACCCCGACTTTGATATGAAGGACTATGTTCTCGGCAAATTCTCGCCCGAAGAGACAGAAATTCTGATAAAATCCGCTGTCCGCGCGGTACTTGCAGTTGAGGAAATCATTACCGCAGATGCAAAATCGGCAATGAATAAATATAATGGGTAAATGACAATTTGCCCAAATGGTGAAACATTATGGACAATAAATTTCTTGAAATTCTGGACGGACTTGCGGAATTTTCCGAGCTATCCTCAGACTTAAAATCAGGTATCAGCCCGCTTAGTATTACGGGTGTGTCAGACTCAGTCAGGGCACACCTGATTTTTTGTGTATGCGAAAAACATTCCTGCGGCGGTCTTGTTGTGGCTCACAACGAGACGGCGGCATCGGAGCTTTATGAAGATTTATGCTTCTTTGCAGGGCGGGAAAGAGTAGCACGCTTTAACGCATCAGAGCTTGTTCTCTATGACGCGGAGGCAAAAAGCCGAGATGTTCTCTCTTCAAGACTCGCGGCACTCGACAAGCTTATATCCGCTCCCAATGACACAATTATCGTAACATCTCCCGAGGCACTTCTCAGCGTAACCGTTCCGTATGAAATAAGGTGCAAATCCTCGGTTCGGCTCGCGGTCGGTGACGAGATTGAGACAGAAGAGCTTGCCTCCCGTCTTGTCCGCCTCGGCTACCGCCGGGAGGATATGGTAGAAGG
>JAZUCQ010000040.1:0-12474 GCA_045639145.1 Clostridia bacterium
CGAGCGTGGTGCTTTAAAAGGTTGCACAAGATTACAAACGCGTACTTTCGGCAACCCAAATGTTGGTATGTACCATTGCCGTAAAGAATTTACATTAAATCAGCATTTATTGGCACGCAAAGCGGGCGGACAAATTGTCCGCCCGTTTTTAATGAAGAATTATCTTACAATTACCATTTCCTGAACCTGATCATTGTAAATTCTGAGGAAGAGTCTTGCCTCGTTGCCTTCTTCAAAGATTTCTATATCTGCTGCAGATACAACCTGAATGTTACCTGTAGTTCTTGTTGAATCGTAGAGATATACGGTTGCATCGCCTGTTGCGTAGTTTCTGATGTCACCGTTTACGCTGACATTTACGCTGCCGCTGAACTTCTTGAGCACTCTGCCGTATACAACGGTTAAATCGTTTGTTATATCGGTTGAGAACTCGGTAGCCTTAGCCGCGCTGTCAAAGAGGAGCGTTATTCCGTCAACCTCGCCTGCGGCGTTTGTGCGGTACTGAATTATATCACCCTGAACAAGCGGTGTTGTGCCCTCTCCGCCTGTGCTCTTACGCAGAACGGTCTTATCTGCGGCAAGAATGTTAATCTCCTCGCCGTTTTGCCAACCGTACAGACGGTCGGTTACCTCGTATTCCTCGTTCTGAGTTTCGCCGAGGTAGTCAACTACCAGAACAGGAGACTCGGGTGAGGTTGTACCTGTTGTGCTTGTAATGATTATTACATTTGCAACATAGTTCTCCTGCAAATCGTAAACATATGCGTCATAGCTTGTGTCATTTGAAAGTGATGTTCTGTTTCTTACAGAATACTTTGTGGTATCGGTGCCTGCGTCGGCGGGTATATCAAAGATAATGGTATTATCCGATATTCCAACAGTACCAAGTTTTCCTGAAGCACTCTTGTATACCATGTCTGTTCCTACAATGTTGAGTGTAAATGCTCCCTTGTTGGGCGCGCCTGTTTGCGTGTTATCGGTTGCTGTTTCAAGTGCGGTAAGAGCACCCTCGCTGTTTGTCTCGTAAACTATAAGCTGAGATGATGTGTCGCCGCCTGCATTAAGGTTGTTTACAACCTCCTCGGCAGTTGTTCCGTAAGCGTCATTGAAACGGATTTTCTCGGTGCTTGAGATAATCGTTGTCTCACCTGTCTGGGTAAACAGCTTGAACTGTGCGGTTGTATTAAAGCCGTCATTCATTGCTGCACCTACAAGGTATGCGTATTTCTGTGTTGCGGTTGTATCTGTGTCAACCGTTGCGTTTTCGTCAACTGCGGCAATGTTGCCTTCGATATCAAGATAGAATGTTCCTCTGTCGCGAAGGTTAATGTCATTGGGGTAGCTTGCTGCCTTTTCATAGGTCTCTGCGCTGCTTCCTATGCGGTAACCATTAGCTGTTATCTCGGTAACAGTTCCGCTTACATGAGCGTCTGAAACATATGCGCGGATGAGCTGATTATCCTCACTGATGGTGTAGGAAATTACATTCCACTCAACAAGGTCTGCCACACTAATTTCTACGCCGTCTTTCAAGATGGTATACATAACATCGTTATTATCTTCGTCAAATACAAGCGAACCGTTCATATATTTGTCGGTTACTCTTCCAGTTACGGTAGACACAGTATCTACTACTATATTTGTAAAGTGATTTACAAATACAATCTCGTAAATTCCGTTGGTGTCAGCATCAAGTAAAATTACATTACCTGATGTGGGTTTGAGTTGTTCGTTTGTAACAGATGCCTTGTACTTTCCGTTGTAGATATAGGTTGCGTCTGCTGCAATCTGTGCAGTTTTTGTGCCTCTGTCGATTTTATTTTCCCAGTATTCAAATGCTTTCTCTGCGCCTGTATCGCCTGTTACTGATACAATATCGTTAGCTACAACTGTTACAGAACGGTTTTTATTTGCCTGCTCACGGATGGCAATGATTGTTTTGTCATCGCTTGTCTTGTCTATTCGTGCATAGTAGAGAACATTGTATCCTAAGAACTGCTTTGCAGTTGTATCGCCTACAAGAAGTAATTCTTCGCCAATCTGAACTCTGTTCTCTGAGGTAGTGCTTCCGCCTGTTAAGGTTGTCTCACCTGTTCCGGTAACCTGTCCGTATGCCTTCTCGACATTGAGCTTGTCATAGAGGAGAGTTTTGTCAACAACCTCATAGGTTACATTTGTACCAAAGCCTACCTGTTCCATAAGGTTAACAGTAAGTGAGTTAAATATCAGCTGTGCAATGTCTCCTCTTGTGGCAGGAGCGGAGGTTGAACCCTCGATGCCGCGGAGCAGCTGGTTTGAAGATGCGATATACAAATATCCTGACGGATAGCCGCCCTTGTCAGCAGCTGCAGGCTCATAACCCATCGCACGGACAACTATTGCAATCGCCTCCTGGAGAAGAACAGGGTCATCGGGACGGAAGGTTCCTACATCGTCACCGATTACCATTCCCTGCTGGTCGGCAACATTTATTGCACCTGTTGCCCAATGGTTGGTCGGCACATCAGGGAATCTTGTTGAACCGTTAGAGCTTACCGCGATATCCTCAAGACCTACCGAGTATACGGCAACCTTTGCCATCTCGCTTCTGATTATCGCATCAGCAGGACGGAACGCACCTGTTTCCGCGTCACCCACCATTATGCCGAGAGCACCGAGAAGCTCAGCAGCCTCTTCATATTTTGTGCCTGCGATATCGGGGGCAAGACTTATTCTTGTTGTACTGTACCTTGATGCCGCAGGTGTCTCGGAGACGGGACCTGCTGCCATGCCGTTGTATTTAGAATTATTTTCGATAAGTGCAGCCTCTGTACGGGTTGAGGGGTAAAGGCTTCCGTCGGTGTTTGTACCGTCAAAGCTTTGCGAAGCAATACCACTCTCTGTATCGGCTGTGTCTGCTGTCATTCTCAGCTTGGCAGGGTCACCGAGCACACTATTATTCATTAAGGGTGTTTGGGTACTGCCTGTGCCGAGGGCGGCACTGTTGTCGGTAACAGTTTCCTGAGTACCCGACACAGCAGAGTCAGAGGAAGATGCAGCCGCAGGGCCGTACATCTCGCCGGAAACCGCGGCAGCGTCTTCGCTGATGTCGTAGCCTGTTGCTGACACGGGTATGAATATGCCCATAACCATGCAAAGTGTCAGAAACAGGGGAATGATTTTCTTTAACATTTCTTTTCCTCCTATTTAAGTGATTTTTTTCTGTTATTTTTACAGTTTTTTGTTATTTACGCTGTTATTTTGTGTCGAGGATAAAAAAATACACGGTTAACATTATGGTACATAAGGTAAAATTATCTTATTAAAAAATTTTATAAATTTTTTTATTTTATGGTTGAAATCTCATAATAGATATGGTATAGTAATATATATGTAGGTGGAATATGATGTGGTTTGCTGAAAATTAGTCTTACCACCGGATATAATCAACATTTTTTCAGGAGGTTATGAAAATGAAAAAATCAAGACTTTTATCAATGGCATTGTGTGTAGTGCTTGTTCTGTCAAGCCTTTCGCTCACAGCTTTTGCATTGAGCTTTGATGATGTGGAGAATGACCCCACCGTTTCCTGGGCAAAGGAGTCTATTCACAAGATGACGGATGCAGGATATATTAAAGGATATGAAGACGGCACATTCCGACCCTTCAGACCTATCACCAAGATTGAGTGCTTAATCCTTATGTCAAGAATGCTCGGTTACGAGAATGACGAGTTTGCAGCTGCAAAAGATGCTGCAGCCGAGATGTATGGTGAAGTTGCAGAGAAGTATAATACTACATATGCAGGCGAAATCAGTTATCTGCTCTATTGCGGAGTGCTTAAGGAGAGCGAGCTTGTTGACTATGCTTCTGTTGCAAATGCTAATACTCAGCTTTTGAGATATCAGGCAGCAATGCTTATGGCAAAGCTTATGGGTGCTGATGAAGAAGCAAAGGAATACAGCGTAGATTCTGCGACATACGCAGATGACATGGTTATCCCCACAGCTGCAAAGCCGTATGTTGAATATGTTACGGCAGTCGGCATCATGAATGGTATGGATGCAACCGCAGACGGAGAGCCTCAGTTCTCGCCTGTTACCTCTCTTACCCGTGCACAGATGGCAGCTCTGCTTGCAAGACTTATGGACAAGCTTGATGTTGAATATATAAGCGGAACAGTTGATTCTGTTGACGAGACAGAAATCGTGGTTGATGATGAACAAATCGCGGTCGCTGATGCAACAATGGCTTACTATGAGGGCGAAGAGGCTGATATAGAGGACTTCGGCAAGGGCGACGAGGTACTTGTTGTTAAAGCTTGTGAGCGTGCATTTGCAGTTGCCACAATCGAGACCAATGCAGAAGAGACTATCGTTTACGGTGTTGTTGATACCAAGGGCGAGAATGCAGACGGCCAGAGAGTTACTGTTTATGATTATGAGGACGAGGATAATTCCGCAACATATACTTTAAAGGGTAACTGTGACATATATGTTGACGATACAAAAGCGACCTTCAGTAACATTATGTCAGGCGATTTTGTAAAGCTTACTATCGTAAATTCATTGGTTTCTGAAATTTCAACAGTAGATACCAAGTTTGATGTTATAGGTAAGATTGTAACAGTAGATTATGACAATAATGACAATGTATACATGGAGATAGCCGATAACAAAGACGGAAGTGTTCAGAGATATACAGTTTCTTCAAAGGGTGTTGTTGTTTCAAGAGACGGCGAAGATGCGGAATTCCGTGATTTGACAGTAGGTGACAGCGTTACTGTAAGACTTACCTACGGTAAGATTACCCGTGTTACTGCGGTTAGCACAACAGAGCGTTTCTCGGGTCTTTTGACCGAGATTATCCTCTCAAGCAATCCTTCTGTTACTATTTCCGTAAACGGTGTTGAAAATACCTATAAGCTCCGTTCTGATGTAAAGATTACGGTTGCAGGTTCAACAGGCGATATATATGACCTCAGACCCAACATCACAGTATCGGGTAAGCTTGACGGAAGCATGATTAAGGAGCTTACAGCAGCTACTGTTTCTGTAAACGAAGAGGGTGAAATGGTGGGTACGGTTGTTGGTAAAAACACAACCTACAATGTTCTTATGATAGAAGATGAAGATGGAAATACCCAGAATGTTTACTACAAGTCAAGCACCAAGTTTATGAACAGAAGCGGACAGAACACAACTGTTAAGTCAATCGAAGAGGGCGCAAGCGTTTCGATTGTAGGAGCAGCAAAGAATGGTGTGTTCGAGGCAACAATTATAATTTTAAAATAATTTTGCAAATTAAAAATCCCGATGCGGAAATTCCACATCGGGATTTTTTACATCTATTCTGATAATTGTTCCCATTCTTCAAAGCAGGCATCTAACCTTTGGTTTGCCTCTTCTAATTGAAGAGATTTTTCGTGGGTCAATTCAAAGTTGGTATATACCGCCTCGGAAGATAGCTCTGCTTCAATCTCTGCACATAGCTGTTCGAGGTAAGAAATCTCGTTTTCAAGCTCACGAATTCTCTGTTTTCTCTGCGCATCTGCTCTGCGTTGTTCTTTTGTCCGATAGCTTGTCTCGGATTTTTTTTGGGCAGCTTCCGTTTTCTTTTCGGGTACAGCCGCCTTTAGCATTGCGCTGCGTTCCTTGTAGTATTCATAATTGCCGTCATAGATAATCGCACCATTTTTGGTTATTTCGATTATCTTGTCGGGAAGCTTGTTCAAAAGGTAACGGTCATGGGATATAAATAAAACCGTACCTTCATAATCTGTAAGAGCCTCTTCAAGAACCTCCTTGGAATTTAAGTCAAGGTGGTTTGTCGGCTCGTCAAGGAGCAGTACATTTGATTTTTCAAGCATTATGATACAAAGTGCAAGCCGTGCTCGCTCACCGCCGCTTATTACCTTGACGGGCTTGTATACATCCTCGCGCGAGAGCAGAACATTACCGAGCATACGCCTGATTTGTGCCTCGGGTATATGCGGAAAGCGGTCCCACAGTTCATCAATTGCCATGCTTTCGTGGTTGAGGTTTAAGTTTTCCTGCTCGTAATAGCTGACGCTTGTATTTTTGCCCCACTCAACCTCGCCAGTAAAGTGCGGAATAAGTCCCTGAATTGTCTTAAAGAATGATGATTTGCCTATCCCATTGTCACCTATTACGGCTATCTTCTCTCCGCGCTTGATTGCAATATCAATGCCTGAGCAAAGCTCTTTCTTTTCGTCGCCTACGCTTACCGTAAGGTTTTTGACTGTAAGAACATCCTTGTACGGGTCCTTGGTTTTTTCAAATTTAAGCTTAATTTTCTTTTCGGCAAACTCAGGGTTTTCCAGAACATCCATATTTTCAAGAATTTTAAGCCTTGATTTTGCACTTGCAGAGGTAGAGGCTCTTGCTATGTTTTTGTCAACATATGTCTGGAGCCTTGCAATTTCCTCCTGCTGTGCCTCATATTCCTTAATACTGCGTTCATATCTCTCCGCCTTTTGTGTGAGGTAGGAGGAGTAGTTGCCCTTGTAAGTGTTAAGACGGGTTCTTGAAAGCTCAAATATATTATCAACAATTTTATCAAGAAAATATCTGTCATGAGATACAACAAAAATTGCACCCTTGTAGCCGATAAGGTATTCCTCAAGCCAGCTGAGCGTCTTAAAATCAAGATGGTTTGTCGGCTCGTCAAGGACAAGAAGCTCAGGTGCTTCAAGCAGAAGCTTTGCAATGGCAAGGCGTGTCTTTTCGCCGCCGCTGAGTATGTTTATCGGGGTATCAAGCTCTCTGTCGGGAAAACCCATACCGTTTAAAACTGTTTTGATTTTTACATCTATATTATATCCGTCGCGGCTTTCTATATATGCCTGCTTTGCAGCATATGCGGCAGAAAGTCTGCGGTATTCGTCGCTGTCGGGTGCGGCACATGAGATAGCATCCTCAATTTTACGCATATCATCCTCGGCGGTAAGAACATCGTCAAAGACGCGGCGCATTTCCGAGATAATCGAGCCGTCGCGGTCAAGACCCGAATTCTGCTTCAAAACACCGATACTGATGCCGTTTTTGGTATACAACTCACCGGTGTCATATGTCTGCTCGCCGAGCAAAACCGATAAAAGAGTAGACTTGCCTGCACCATTTACGCCGATTAAGCCGTAACGGCAGCCGTCTTCTATCGTAAGACTGACATCTTTAAATATTATGTTGTCCGAAAATCTTTTTTCAAGTCCGTTTGCAGATATTAGCATATGTTTATCCTTTATATTTTAATCTTAATTTACAGGGAAGATACCCACATCAGTTAACCTTTTGCGCGGAAATTTCAGGCTTGAATTTTCTGAAAATTATCTTCACAAGCAAAAGACCCAAAATCAAACCGACAGCAGCACCCAATACAGATGCACCATCGGATTGTTTAATAATATATCCTAAAATTGCACCGCAGATAATTGATATGGTTACAAACCCGTAACCCCAGAAAGCATTTTTAAAAAATCCTGCGGTTGGCATATTCAAGACCATAATATCACCGACAGATATATCATCAGGTGCGGCACATTCAACAATCACCGCACTTATGGGACACCCCTTGCAGGAGACACAATGCCCACCGCACGCGGAGTTTCTGTCAACTCTTATTTTTGCAATGCCGTTTTTAATTTCAGTAACATACCCTTTCTGTTCCATAATCCACCTATTTAAGAGAAGCTTTGTAGGCATCTGCCATGTCGAGCATCTCCTGTGCGGCATCAAGTGTCAGTTCGGTCACCTTTACGCCGCCGATAATTCTCGCAAGCTCTCTTTTACGCTCTTCGCCCTCGCAGGGGAGAACGGTTGTTCTTGTAATATCATCGCTCGAATTTTTTTCTATTAAATAATGATAGTCAGCCATTGCCGCAATCTGAGCCAAGTGCGTAATACAGAGAAGCTGTCGCTTTGACGCGAGCATTCCCATTTTTTCGGCTATCTTTTGTGCCGCTCTGCCGCTGACACCTGTGTCAATCTCGTCAAATATAAGTGTTTCTACACTGTCGCTGTCCGAGAGAACGGATTTTATAGCAAGCATAATTCTCGACATTTCGCCTCCCGAGGCGATTTTGGAAAGAGGCTTTAACGCCTCGCCCGGGTTTGCAGAGATTAAAAACTCCACATTGTCACAACCGTCTGCCGAAAACTTAAGATTGCCGTCTAAATCATACTGCGGACTTACGCTGACAGAAAATCTCATCTTTTGCATGTCAAGGTCAGCAAGCTCATTCATTATGCTCTCGCAAAGGCTGACTGCCGCCTCGCACCGTTTTTCACTGAGTTTGTTTGCTGTGACCGAAAGCGTTTCGGTTGCCGCTTTAAGCTCTGCCTCAAGCTCTGCACGAAGTTCGTCGCTTTTCTCTATTGACGATAGTCTGTTTCGTGAATTTTCAGCATATTCGAGGATTTCGTCAATACTGCTTCCGTATTTGCGTTTGAGTGTATATATAAGGCTGAGCCTGCTCTCTGTCTCGTCAAGCTCTGCCTGACTATAATCAATTCCGTCAACGAATGAACGAAGCTCGTATGTTACATCCTCCATGTCTGCCATGACAGAGGATAATCTCTCGTAGTATTCCATAAGACGCGTGTCATAATCCTTTGCCGCTTCCAATTTTCTAAGTGCAAGGGATAAGCCGTCACATGCGCCATTGCTGCTCTCGTCACTGCCGTGGAGTGCATAGTAAGCGCCCCCTGCCGAGTCTGCAATCTGTTCTGCATTTTGCAAAAAGCTTTTCCGCTGTGTGAGAGTTTCCTCCTCGTCGGATTTAAGCTTTGCCGCGTCAATCTCCTGAACCTGAAAGCTCAGCAGTTCAATCAGGCGTTCCTTTTCGCTCTCATCGGTGTTAAGCTCATCAAGACGGCTTTTTATATCATTTAAAGCATGGTACTGCTCCTTATAGAGTGAGAGCAGTTCTGCGCTGTTTGCGTATTCATCAAGAAAGAGTATATGACTTTTTGGAGACAATATACTTTGGTTATCGTTCTGACCGTGGATTGTGAGCAAATGCTCGCCTGCCTCGCGGACAACATTAAGAGGAGTAAGTCTGCCGTTTATGTGGCATCTGCTTTTGCCGTCGGGAAAAATTCTGCGGCTGACCGCTACGGTAGAGTCATCACAGTCGATGCCAAGCTCTGATAATTTATCAAGGGTCATGGGATTTTCCACCTCAAAAGCGAGGTCAACCGAGGCATATTCCGCGCCCGTGCGGATAAGCTCCCTGCTGCCTCTGCCCCCGAGTGCCATGTTAATCGAATCTATAAGGATTGATTTACCTGCACCCGTTTCGCCTGTCAGAGTTTGAAAGCCGGCATTAAATTCAATGGCAGCTTCTTCGATAACTGCTATATTTTTTATATGAAGCTCTCTGAGCATAAACCGTTTTCCTCCTTAATCCGACAGTTTCTCTCGCAGTACATCAAAGAAGTTTCTGTCAGCAGGCTTTATAAGTCTTGTTCTGTACTTGGATTTTGTTATTTTTACAAATTCATCGTTTTCTAAAATGCCTATTGTTTTTCCGTCTACAAGAATGGACATGTCGGAGCGGTAAGGCTCGGCAGGACTTATCCATATTTCGTCATTGCCCGGTACAACCGTGCTTCTTGCCTTTAATGTGTGAGGGCAAATAGGCGTAATTATCATTGCATCAAGGTCAGGATGTAAAATTGCACCACCTGCCGAGAGGGAGTAGGCAGTAGAACCGACTGCGGTTGCAACGATAAGTCCGTCGGCGGAATATGTACCAATATTAGTACCGCTGACCGCGGTTGAGACATTTATCATTCTTGATACGCCGCCTGCGGTTGCAACGATATCGTTAAGAGCAAGAAATCTCTCACCCTCAACACCTTGTTTTACAACAACAGCGTCGAGCATCATACAGCTTGTAACACGGAAGCTTCCCTCAAAGAGATGCTTAAATATCGAGTAGTCGCCCTTTTCTGCCTGAGATAAAAAGCCTAAGTTGCCGAGGTTTACCCCGACAATGGGAACACCGTATAACGCGGCATATGGCGCAACACCGAGAATTGTACCGTCACCGCCCAAAACAACGGCGGCATCGGCAGTTTTTAAAATCCCGTCAAGCGAGCCGTATTGAATGTCAGGCGAAAGAAGACCTCTGAATTTTTGCTCGGCAAAAATTTCAGCATCATAGCCCTTTAAAACATTTATTATATTTTTTGTCTCTTCAAGACCGATGTCACGCAGGTCGTTTGGGATTACAGCAATATTTTTCATTCAAATCACCTCAAAGGGTAGTTTTTAAAGCTCATGGGATTTATCTACAAGTCCGTCAATGTCAATCTCGGGTTCTGTCCCTTGCTTTGAAATATACATCAGGTATTCTATATTTCCCTCGGGGCCTTTTATTGGCGAAAATTCAAGACCTAAAACCTTGAACCCGATTTCTCTCGTAAAGTCAAAAACCTTGTGTATAACTTCCTTGTGAACATTGCCGTCACGGACAACGCCCTTTTTGCCGACCTTGTCGCGGCCTGCCTCAAACTGAGGCTTTATAAGGCACACTCCGACTGCATTATCGCATGAAAGCCTGTGTGCAACGGGAAGAACGAGTGCGAGTGAGATAAACGAAACATCAACCGAGAAAAATTCAATTTTTTCATCAAGTGAGTCCTCTTCGAGATAGCGTATGTTTGTACGCTCCATATTAACAACCCGCTCGTCACAGCGCAGCGACCATGCAAGCTGACCGTAGCCGACATCCACCGCGTAGACCTTTTTTGCACCGTTTTGCAGCATACAGTCGGTAAATCCGCCCGTAGATGCACCAATGTCCATACAGACAAGACCATCGGGCGAGATTGGAAAACAGCTCATCGCCTTTTCAAGTTTCAAGCCGCCGCGGCTCACATATTTACGCGAGGCAGAGCGGATTTCGATATTTTCGTCTCCGTTTACCTGTTCGCCTGCCTTAGATGCTTTTTGATTGTTGATGTATACCTCGCCTGCCATAATTATCGACTGAGCCTCGCTTCGACTCTTGACAAGTCCGTTTTCTGCAAGGTAAACATCAAGGCGTTGCTTTGCCATAACTATCCTCCGTTATAAATAACAGTTCTTTATCTTATCCGCAATACACTGTGCGGACAAGCCGTATTTATCCTTTAGTTGTTCTATGCTCCCCTGAACGATTGCCTCATCAGGATATGCGATTTTGAGAACCTTTGTACCGAGCAGACTTTCAAGCTGCTGCCCAAATCCGCCCGTCTCTATTCCGTCCTCGACCGAGACAATAATTTTCTTATCCTCGGCATGTTGTTTCATAAAATCAGCGTCAATCGGCTTGATGCAGCGAACATCTGCAACTGCTGCCGATATACCGCAGCTTTGTAATATATCTGCCGCATCAAGTGCGTCATAAACCGAGATGCCGACCGCCGCAATCAATACCTCGCTGCCGTCTCTTATAAGCCTTGATTTTTTCGGGTTCAGGAAGCTTGTTTCGTAATCTTTTACGCTTCCCCTTGGGTATCTTATTGCAACGGGTTTATTTGTTCCGTTTATTGCATAGTCAAGCATTGTATCAAAATCAGTTTTGTTCGAGGGTGACAGTACAGTCATATTGGGGATTTGCGTCATATATGCTATATCAAAAACACCCTGATGTGTTTCGCCGTCGCTTCCAACGGGGCCGCATCTGTCTATGCAGAACACAACATGCAAATTCATAAGAGAAACATCATGTATTATCTGGTCATATGCCCTCTGCAAAAATGTGGAATAAATTGCAGTAACGGGGACATAACCCGAGCAGGCAAGGCCCGCCGCAAAGGTCACAGCGTGTTGTTCTGCAATCGCAGTATCAAAAAATCTGTCGGGATATTTTTTTGCAAATCCGTCAAGACCTGTTCCCGACGGCATTGCGGCAGTAATTGCTACAACCTTTTTGTTTTTTTCGGCTATTTTGCAAAGACATTCCCCAAAGTAATCCGACCAACCCTGCACGCTTTGTGCAAGCGGCTGGCCTGTTTTTTCGTCAAAGCTTTGAACGCCGTGGAAGAAGTCGGGATTTTTTTCGGCAGGGGCATAGCCCTTACCTTTTTTAGTCTTTGCATGAACGATGACGGGGGCATTTATCTTTTTTGCCTGGCGCAGAATGGTGCGAAGTGCATCTATGTCATGACCGTCAACGGGACCTAAATACTTAAATCCCAAATCCTCAAATATAATGTTCGGGAAGAGAATGTTTCTTGTTACTCTCTTTACACCGCTTATAAACTGCTTAAGCGGCTTACCTATAAGAGGAATGCCGACAATGGCGGATTTTACATTTGACTTAATTCTGAAATATCTCGCAGTAGTACGCAAGCGTTTGAGCCTTTTTGAAAGACCGCTGACATTTTTGGAGATAGACATTCCGTTGTCATTGAGCACAACAATTACAGGGAGGTTTAAGCTTCCTATGTGGTTTAGTGCTTCGTATGCCATACCGCCCGTCATTGC
>JAZUCQ010000041.1:0-10383 GCA_045639145.1 Clostridia bacterium
ATCTATGTTGTACTCAACATGGATATTATGACAAGAGTCGGAAGCGAAGTTCTCGCAAAGATTGAGGGCGACGATTTCACTAAGTGTCTCCACGCTAAAAAGGATGTAAATCCTGATGACAGATATATCGTTCACTTCCCCCAGGATAACACAATCATGTCCGTAAATTCAGCTTACGGCGGTAATGTTCTCCTCGGTAAGAAGTGCTTCGCTCTCAGAATAGCATCTTACCTTGGTAAGAAAGAGGGCTGGATGGCTGAGCATATGCTTATCCTCGGTCTTGAAAATCCTCAGGGCGAAGTTAAGTATATCGCAGCTGCATTCCCTTCAGCATGCGGTAAGACAAACCTGGCTATGCTTATTCCTCCCGAATATCTTAAGGAGAAGGGCTACAAGGTTTGGACTGTCGGTGATGACATCGCATGGCTCAGAATAGGCGAGGATGGCAGACTTTATGCTATCAACCCCGAGGCAGGTTTCTTCGGTGTTGCTCCCGGTACAAGCGAGAAGACAAACTTCAACGCACTCGAGTCAACAAAGAAGAACACAATCTTCACAAATGTTGCTATCAACAATGATGATATGACAGTTTGGTGGGAAGGTCTTGACAAGAACCCGCCCGAGAACTGCACAGAGTGGACAGGTAAGCAGGTTAACGGCAAGACATTTGACGGCAACCTTGCAAACCCGAACTCAAGATTTACTGCTCCGGCAATCAACTGCCCCTGCATCTCTTCTGAGTTTGAAAATCCGCAGGGTGTTCCGATTTCTGCTATCGTATTCGGCCGCAGACGCGCAAAGACTGCTCCGCTTGTTTACCAGGCAAGAGACTGGGAGCACGGTGTATTCGTAGGTGCTACAATGGCATCTGAGACAACAGCAGCTGCTGCAGGCGCAGTAGGTGTTGTAAGACGCGACCCGATGGCTATGAAGCCGTTCGTAGGCTACAACATGGCTGACTACTTTGGACATTGGTTCGATATGGGCAGGAAGATGGACCCCGAAAAGGCTCCGAAGATTTTCCATGTTAACTGGTTCAGAAAGGACGACGAGGGTAACTTCCTCTGGCCCGGATTTGGTGACAACATGAGAGTTCTTCTTTGGATTCTCGACCGTTGTGCAGGTAAGGCAGATGCTACTGAGAGTGCTATCGGTCTTCTTCCGACCGCGGCTGACATTGATACAACAGACCTTGATATCTCAGCAGAACAGCTCAATGAGCTTCTCAGCGTTGACAAGGCTGTATGGATGGAAGATGTTGAAAATCAGGAAGAATACTTCGCACAGTTCGGCGACAGACTCCCTGCTGAAATCACAAAGCAGCTTGAAATTCTTAAAAACAACCTTAAATAAGAATGAAAAAAGAACCGCCGCGGCGGTTCTTTTTTGTTGCCGACAAAATCTTTTAACAAATTGTTAAATATCGGGTAAATGGGTTGAAAAAATATTTATTTGGTTTTATAATTAAATATGTATGATTATACATATTCTATGATATAGCAAAAAGAGAAGGTGGAGGCCTAATGAGAAGACTTCTGTCCCTTTTGAGGGGGAAATATCTTTTGATGACAATATTAACTCCGCTACTTATAATCGGCGAGGTTATAATGGAGACGAATATTCCAAGGATAATGGCGGAGCTTGTTGACAACGGTATAAACAATCAGGATATTGCCTATGTTATAAGAGGCGGTGTCTTGATGATTTTTATGTCGCTTTTGTCGCTGAGCTTTGGTGCAGGGGCAGGCAGAACCGTGTCTGTTGCAAGTATGGGCTTTGCTGCCGTGGTAAGAGAGAAAATGTTTGAGAAAATCCAAGGCTTTTCTTTTTCTAATGTAGATAAATTCAGCACCTCGTCATTGGTTACAAGAATGACAACAGACATAACCAACCTGCAGAACGCGTTTATGATGGCAGTTCGCTCTATGTTCAGAGCGCCAATCATGCTGATTTCGGCATCGGTTATGGCTTTTTCGATGAATGCACGCCTTGCGTCAATATTCCTGGTTGCAGTTCCCGTGCTTGCAATTTTTCTTATCTTTATAATGAGCAATGCACACCCCAGGTTTAAGGCAATGCTGAAAAAGTATGACAAGCTCAATTCAAGGGTTCAGGAATGTCTTATCGGAATCAGAGTTGTAAAGGCATTTGTCCGTGGCGATTATGAAGAGGATAACTTCGGTATTACTGCGGAGGAGGCAAGAGCGGCTCAAATCCGTGCGGAAAAGTTGGTTGTTATCAACATGCCGCTTATGCATATGATAGTTTACATCTGCACAATGCTTGTTTTGTGGTTTGGCGGCAACTTTATTATAAAGGGCGATATGCAGCCTGGGCATCTGGTTAGCTTTATCACCTACACAACTCAGATTTTGATGTCGCTTATGATGATTTCGATGTCGCTTATGATGATAATAATTTCAAGAGCGTCTATTGCGAGAATAGTTGAGGTATTAAACGAAGTCCCGGATATTGCTGACAACGGTGACGAAAATATTCAGGTTGCTGACGGCTCGATTGTGTTTGAGAATGTTGCGTTCAGCTACAAGGGTGATATTTCAAGCTGTGCGCTTCGTAACATAAACCTTGAAATCAAATCGGGAGAGACGGTCGGTATAATCGGCGGTACGGGCAGCTCCAAGTCAACGCTTGTAAACCTTATCCCGAGATTTTATGATGTAACCGACGGCTGTGTAAAGGTTGGCGGCAGAGATGTACGCGAGTATACGCAGCATACCCTGAGAGACGCTGTTGCTATGGTACTTCAAAAGAATGTACTCTTTAGCGGAACGATTAAAGAAAATCTTCTCTGGGGTGACAAGGACGCAACAGACGAGGAGGTCGAGGCAGCATGCCGTGCGGCACAGGCGGATGATTTTATAAAATCATTCCCCGATGGTTATGAGACGGACATGAACCAGGGCGGCGTTAATGTCTCGGGCGGACAAAAGCAGAGACTTTGTATAGCAAGAGCGCTTCTAAAAAAGCCGAAGATTATTATTTTAGATGACAGTACAAGTGCGGTGGATACTGCAACCGACAGCAAAATCCGTGAGGCATTCCGCCGTGAGCTTGGCGATACAACCACGATTATAATTGCACAGAGAATTTCTTCTATTTGTGATGCCGATAAAATCGTGGTAATGGAAAATGGCAGAATAAACGCGGTCGGAACCCACGCGGAGCTTCTTGAAAGCAACAATATTTACCGCGAGGTTTACGAATCTCAGCAGAAGGGGGTGGCTTAAATGCCTCCGGGACCAAGACAGCAAGGCTTTAAAAAGCCAAAAGATACAAAAAAGACTATATCGGGCATTATGCGATATCTTGCCGACTACAAGCTTCAGCTTCTTTTGGTAGTGGTGTTTGTAATTGTGAGCTCTGCCTCGTCTGTGGCAGGAACATATTTCTTAAAGCCGATAATTGACGATTATATCGTTCCGTTTATAGGACACGAAAACCCTGACTTATCAGGATTTATCAGCGTTATGTGTTTGCTTGCGGTTATATACACGACAGGAGCGGTCTGTTCCTGGGCGTACAGCAGAATAATGGTGGGCGTTGCTGCAAACTCGCTTTGTAAAATGCGAAACGATATGTTTTCGCATATGCAAAAGCTGCCGATAAAATATTTTGATACACATACGCACGGCGATACCATGAGCCGTTACACAAATGATATTGACACACTCAGAAATATGATGTCGCAAAGTGTACCTCAGCTTATATCCTCGCTTGTCACGGTTGTCAGTGTGTTTATAATGATGCTTATACTCAGCATTCCGCTGACAGTTCTTGTTATACTTATATTGTTTGTTGTGTTCAATGTAATAAAGGCGGTGGGCGGAAGAAGCTCAAAGTATTACCGCAGACAGCAGCAAAAGCTCGGGGCGGTAAACGGTTATATTGAAGAGCTGATAGAGGGACAAAAGGTTGTCAAAGCCTTTTGTCACGAAAAAGAAAGCAGCGAGAAGTTTGCTGAGCTGAACGAACAGTTAAGACAGGCAAGCACAGAAGCGAACACCTTTGCAAATATCTTAATGCCGATTATGAATAATCTTTCGTATCTGCATTATGCATTGACGGCGGTGGTCGGCTCTACTCTTGCGATTATGTCAACCCAGCGTGAGATGGGAATTTTTGCGCTTGGGCTTGGTTCGCTCGTATCCTTTTTGCAGTACACCCGTTCGTTCTCTCAGCCGATAACGCAGATTTCACAGCAGTTCAATGTTATAATAAATGCTCTTGCAGGAGCAGAGCGTATTTTTGATTTGATGGATGAGATGCCCGAGGTTGATGACGGATATGTTACGCTTGTCAATGCAGAGATTGATGAGAACGGAAATGTAACCGAGACAGAACGCAGAACAGGCAGGTGGGCATGGAAGCATCCGCACAAGGACGGCACTCTTACCTATACCGAGGTAAAAGGAGCCGTAGAGTTTGAGGATGTCGAGTTCGGATATGACGAAAAGAAGACTGTCTTAAAAGGAATATCACTTTATGCAAAGCCGGGACAGAAGATAGCGTTTGTCGGTTCGACGGGTGCAGGCAAGACAACTATTACAAATCTGATAAACAGATTTTATGATGTGCCCGACGGCAAGATACGCTATGACGGCATCAATATAAACAAGATAAAGAAGGATGATTTGAGGCGGTCGCTCTCGATGGTGCTTCAGGATACGCATTTGTTTACGGGGACGGTAATGGATAACATTCGTTACGGAAAGCTTGATGCAACCGACGAAGAGGTAATTGCGGCGGCAAAGCTTGCGAATGCACATTGGTTTATTTCGCATCTGCCGCAGGGATACGACACAATGCTGACGGGTGACGGTGCGAATTTGAGCCAGGGACAGAGACAGCTTATTGCGATTGCAAGAGCGGCGGTCGCAGATCCGCCCGTTCTTATCCTTGACGAGGCGACAAGCTCTATTGATACCCGAACAGAAGCGCTTATCGAAAAGGGCATGGATAGTCTTATGGAGGGCAGAACCGTGTTCGTAATTGCACATCGTTTGTCTACCGTTAAAAATTCAAATGCTATAATGGTTTTGGAAAACGGCGAGATAATCGAACGCGGCGACCACGATAAGTTGATTGAACAAAAGGGAAGATATTATCAGCTCTACACGGGTATGTTTGAATTGTCATAAAAAATGCGAGCCGCAGGCTCTGATTTTTGTTATTCAAGCGTATATGTATTTAAATTCTCTCTTTTCTCGGTGAAAAACTCTTTAATGACATTTTTCAGAGTTTCAACCTCGGCTGTGCTTAATTTAATATTATCTTTTGTATCATAGTATAAGTAAAAATAATTGTTGGTCTGCGATACTGCGGAGCGGCTTGACAACAAGGGTATTCTGTCAATGGGCGATACTCCGTCAGGCATAAGGATAAAGGCATCGTGATTGTTTAAGTTCTTTTTCTTATAGCTTGCATCAACATAAACTATTCTCGAAATTTTATTCAGTTTTTTGTTTTTTGCCTTTAACGCATGCAGGAACTTATCATCTACAAAGCCTGCGGTAAAGCTGGAACCGTCTTCTGACATAACATTTGGCAGATTTGGTGAAATGTTTCTTGCAAAGAAGTTTCGTATATTAAGTTTTTCATTTTCTTTAAAGGATTCAAAAATTAAGTCATACTCGGGCAGAGATTTCCAAAGACTCGATTTATATTTTCGGTCTAAAATCTCCTCGCAAAGGGTTCGCAGAGCGCCTCTCTGCTTGTTCTTCAAGTAACGGACAACTGTCCAGATATATGCGTCGTCAAGATATGGAAGATGCTCGTAGTTCAGATGCCAGCACGGAAAAGCGGTTTTCTTGGACAGGTTTGACAACAACTTCCCTGAGACCGCAGGTATCAGGAAGTTGGAGTAATATATTACCTTGTGGTGGGCATAGCACCACAGATAGAGGTAATCCCTTGCCTCCAACACATTAGCGATTATGTTTATTGCCTGCTTTTTAAAGCCGATAGAGAACGCATTATATGTATCATTGGTGGGGATTTCGTTCTTAATCAGATTATCAAGAGCTATAACTCTTCTAATTTTGCCATTGACCGTTGTATCAGGGAAAAATACAACCGAGTCTCTTGAATAAAATCCACCCTCTATTTCTATATTACACTTTCCGTTGACAATCAACTCTATTGCGTAGGAAGATGAATTCCTGGGTATTCCGAATTTGAAATCATTATCCACAACAGTTGCATTTTTTACTGTACAGCTGAATGGTTCGCGGTTTGTGTTGCCGATCAGGCTTTTATGATCTTCGCCTGAAGCAGCAAGTATGGGTGTGCCCTCCTTGGTGATTGAGGAATTTATATCAAAATGGGTCGAATCGTTAAGAAGGTATATCTTTCCGTCACCGTTGGTGTCTTTCAGTGAAATAATCTGACTGCCTGTGCGGATTGTTACCTTTGCACCCTTGCCGAATTTAAAGGTTCCTTTAAAGTTTCCGCTGATTTGAACGGTTGTATTTTTATCTCTGTTATCAAATGAATGGAGCGTAACCCCCGAGAATTTGTCGTCGTTATTAAAGGTTTTATTTTTAAACACGGTTTTTGTAACGATGCTTATGGAATTGAGCAGTCTTTCGACATCTATGGAAATATTACTTATTCCGGACATTCGGGTGTCGCGAATGATGTAATCGAGCTTATCGACATCAAAGTTACTTCCGTTGAGAAGCTCGATAAAACAGTTTCTTATCTGTTTTTCGGGTGTATAATCCTCGTATTTAAGACCGAGTATCATTCTTGCGATAAAACAAATGTCTGCATCAAAATCCTCTTCATCAATAACAGGATTATATTCGTAATATTCTGCAAATAAAATGCTGTTTGAGTCAACGGTGGGATATGAATCTGCATTTAAGGACTTATATATTTTTCTAAGATTATCCTCCATTTTCTCAAGAACGATCATGGCACCCATAAGCTCATGTGCCGCAATTTTTGAACCCGACAAGTCTTTTGCCGATATATTATCAGGCGAACTGCTGTCGTTTCCCTCGCGGTCATTTATGTTTTTTGCCAGCTTCAGACAGAAGTTGTTTGTGATGCTGTTTTCAAGTATTTGGTTTTCCAGCGAATGAGAGAAAGGTGCATGGCCGATATCGTGAAGAAGGCAGGCACACAGAAAAAGTACCTTGTTCTTAGCCCAGAACAAAATATTTTTATGGTCACTGCTGAGGTTCCAGTAATTATCCTGAGAAAAGTTGTCAAGCAGGGCATCAACCGCCTTGCTGCCGAGGTGATACACTCCCAGCGAATGAGAGAACCTGTCATGCTTGCCGTTGGGATACAAAACCCTCATGCCTGTCTGCTCTACATTATGTAACCGTTGAAAATATTCTGTGTCTATCAGATTGTCAACAAAACATTTGGGGATGCTGATATAACCGTGGACAGAATCCATAAATGTTTTAGTCTGCTTAATATCAAACATTTAATCCCTCCGTAAAATAAAATTATGCTGCATAGGTGTTAACAAATTTTACTATTATGCGTTTTATGTTCTCATCTGCCTTGTAGGTCATTGCAAGTTCTTCTGCCGAGGTTGTTTTTCGCAGAGAAAGTATCTCGCCGTCTATATCCAGTTTGAATATATTATTGTTATACAGGACAGTTCTTTCGATAGCGTCAAAATTTATATTAAAATATGTTTGGTATTCGGTCAGTATACCCTCTTCTGTCAGCTCGTCATAAATAAATGCCATAAGCTTTTGAAGGCGTTTTACCGATGTATATGTTTTTTTGTCCTCGTTTAATAAATTAACAATGATAGTTCTTGCGTCAAGTTTCTGCATAAGTAGTACTGTCCTTTCAAAGATAAATTTTAAGTTGGTTTAGGTATTCCTGTCCTTTAAAGCCAAAGAAGAGTTGGCGTATTGATGCAGCCAAAAGGCGGTTTGCAACCCCTTTTTGTAGTTTGTTATCTTTTTTGATTTGTCACGCAGTGCTGTTATTATGTCCAATGAATCACTTTTTATTTGATTAATTGCGTTAAAAATTTTATCCTGCGTAACATTAAGCCCCGATTTGCTTATAGTATATCTTACGATGTGAGGCTTGTCAGAATGTCTTTTTAAAATGGTATTTTCTTCGCCGAACAAGCAGTTGGCAGAGTTTGGTGTCAAAACCAAAAAGCCATCGTCATAAGGAGTCTCGCCGATTGTCAGCTCGTCTCGCTCCACGATGATGAGCTTTCCGTCATCATTGAGGAGCTTGTTTATATTTTTAAATACCTTAAGCCAATAAACAGGGTCAATTTCATGGAGTACATTAACAAGCAGGACATAGTCTGCTTTGCCTTTTGCGACAGCATTTAATTCTGAGATTTTATTAAAGTAGTTTTGGGAGGACGAGCCGTATTTATCCATTACATACTTGCATCTGTCGGCATCATCCTTTGATGGATCAAACGCATAATAATTTATATGACGGGCAATGTCTTCGCTTGCGTAATCAATCCCTAATCCTTCAAAAAATCTGCCTTTTCCCGCTCCGTAGTCAACTACGGTATCGCCGCTCTTTAATATCTGCCTTGTGATGTATACCTGAGGGTCACCGGGGACCGCCGGCAAGGTTTCGGGAGGCAGATGGCATTCGATTGAGAATTTGTTGCAGGCGTACTTGTCGGGTGTATCGACAAGTGTCTGTATTGCCTTGCGGTTATCCTCGCTGCCGAGCAGTCCCGTGAGCAAATCAGAGGGGTCGCTCCTGAAAAGAGAGACTTTTCCGTCTTTTACAGTGAGGACGGTTGTGTTCTCGTCATGTGCGGCAAGCCCTGCAATCAATGACAGCGAATGCGTTGATATCCAGAATTGAGACTTAGGAAAGGTTTTTTTCATGTGCCTTATAATATCAATCAAAGCCTTGGGATGCAGATGCAGCTCAGGTTCGTCAAGAAAGAATACCAGCTCCTCCTTGTTTTGGTTTTAGTGACATGCTACCGCCATTCTGAGCAGGTATTGCTGTCCCGGAGACAATGATGCTTTTTCTATGACTCTGCCATTTATCTTTAAAGTGCCGCGGGCATAGGATAGGCGAATATTAAATTTATCGCGCAGACGCTTCTGGAAGCATCTGAATTCATGCTTGTCCTTAAACTCTTCTGAATATCCGTTTGCCATATCCCACAAAAATAACAGCGAGTTTAAAGCTGTTTCTTCGTAATCGCAGGATTGAAGAATATCCTTTGCCTTATGTATAACATACGGAGTAAAATCTGTCGGTGATTGCAGTCTTGCATCATAGTGCGAATAGTTGATAATCTGTATTTTATCCGCATTGGCAGTGGTCAGAGGTACATCATCCGTTTCTATGGTCAACAAAATGTCCCTGTCAGATATATTTTTGTGCAGGTTGTCGACATAGTCCTGAAGAAGCTTCAGAATTCGGGTTTTTCCTGCCCCGTTAGCTCCTGTTAATATAACAATGTCGCCAAGGACGGGAGCGGAAAAAGGTTGAATGCCGCGTTTTTCGTTTGTTAAAGTTATTGATGAAATTTTCAATCTCTCCACAACCTTTATTATATATTTATTATAATTACATATCAAAGAGATTTATGTTACAGATATCTTAAAAACTTCTGCTTGGCAAAGCTTTGCCAAGCAGAAGTTTTTATAACCCTAAAATCCAAGTTGCGATGCTAAAGAAAATCAAAACCGAGCAGGTATCAAGAATTGTCGAAAGCAACGGTGCCGCCATAAGAGCGGGGTCAACCTTTAATTTCTCCGCCAGCATAGGAAGCACACACCCCATGCATTTTGCGAGAAGAACTGTACCGATAAGGCTCATTCCCGACACAAGCGCAAGCTGTGAAATCGAAATCTGACTGCTTACATCAGCGTTATTGTGATACATAATGAAAACACGCGCTGCATTTACAAGGGCGAGAACAATTCCTGTCATAAGAGCGATACGACACTCCTTAAATAAAACGCGGAAGAAGTCTCTGAACTTTATCTCACCCAGAGCGAGACCGCGGATTGCCATTGTTGAGCTTTGTGAACTGCAGTTTCCGCCCGTTCCCATCAGCATGGGTACAAATGCCACAAGTACAGGAATTGACACAAACGCATTCTGGTATTCCTGAATAATTGCACCCGTTACCGTTGCCGAAAGCATAAGGAACAGAAGCCATACAATACGGCTTCTTGCGTGTTTCCATGCAGGGGTTTTGAGGTAGCTTTCTTCGGTAGGCATAATAGCCGCCATCTTTTCGATATCCTCGGTGTGCTCTTCCTCAATGACATCAATAGCGTCATCGACGGTTACAATTCCGACAAGCCTTTCCTCTGCATCTACAACGGGGATTGCAAGAAATCCGTATTTGTCAAACATACGGGCAACATTTTCCTTGTCCTC
>JAZUCQ010000042.1:0-1640 GCA_045639145.1 Clostridia bacterium
ACTGCATTAAGGCTCATATCGCCCACGGTACCATTTTTATACTCATGATATGCTGCACAGCCAATCATCGCCGCGTTATCGGTACAAAGCTCCATTCTTGGGAAATAAAACTCCATTCCCTCATGAGATGCTTTGTGGGAAACTCGCTCTCTGAGCGGTACATTTGCCGCAACACCGCCTGCAAGTGCAATCTTGTCGGCTTTACATTTCTTTGCACATTCTATAAGATGTGATGATAATACATCAATTACCGCTTCCTGAAAAGATGCGGAAACATCGAATTTATTTATCTCCTCGCCCTTTTGTTCTGCATTATGAATATAGTTGAGCACCGCTGTTTTAACACCGCTGAAACTAAAATCAAAGCCGTCCTCACCCATACTGACTCTCGGAAAGCGGATAGCCTCGGGATTACCTAACTCTGCCGCTTTCTGGATTGCAGGACCGCCCGGATATCCAAACCCCAAAACTCTTGATACCTTGTCAAAAGCCTCGCCTGCTGCATCGTCTCTTGTTCTTGCAAGTATATCATATTCGCAATAATCCCTGACATGAACAATATGACTGTGTCCTCCCGATGCTACAAGGCATATAAAGGGCGGTTTAAGCTTAGGTGTTTCAATATAATTCGCACATATATGCCCTTTGATGTGATGTACGGGAATAAGCGGTTTTTTAAGTGTAAAGGCAAATGCCTTTGCATATGATACACCAACCAAAAGAGCACCAACAAGTCCCGGTCCGTAGGTTACCGCAACTGCGTCAAGCTCTTCTTTTGTTATGCCGCTGTCATCAATAGCTTTATCAACAACCGCACTTATGTTTTCTATATGCTTTCGCGATGCAATCTCGGGTACTACCCCGCCGTATATTTTATGAAGCTCTATCTGTGTATTTATCACATTGGATAAAACCTTTGTTCCATCCTCTACCACCGCTGCTGCGGTTTCGTCACAAGAGCTTTCGATTGCAAGAATTTTCATGTGAATTACCTCTTATTTTTATATTTTGTAAAGAAAAATTAAAAAAATTGAATAATCAGCCATTACCCTGTTCCGTGTGCCACTCCCCACAGCAAAGAAGTAAAATTGCTTTTGCAGATACGCCATGCCTTGCGGCAAATAGATTTTTACAGCTGTCTTGTCATAATAACCGCGTCCTCATTTCCTTGGTAATAACGGCGTCTGAGACCGCATTTTACAAATCCATACTTTTCATAAAGTGCGATCGCGGCACTATTAGACGCTCTTACCTCAAGCGTAATTGTCTCCATTTTGCGCTCACGGCTGACATTGATTAAGAGTTCAAGCATTTTGCCGCCAAGTCCCTCTCTGCGATACTCGGGAGCAACAGCAATATTGGTAATATTAGCACAGTCATACATCATCCATACGCCTGCATAGCCTACTATTTTTTTACTTTCTTCGTCACGGGCGGCAAAATATACAGATATTTTATTATCAAGCTCGCTTGTAAAAGCTTTTATATCCCACGGGTCATCAAAGCATATCTTTTCAAGCTCCCATACCTCTGAGACATTATCTTCACTCAGCATCTCAAAGATTATCATAGTTTTTCTACCGCTTTCTCAACCATTGCGTATATCATATCACGGCACCCTCTGTATGTATCAAGGTCAC
>JAZUCQ010000043.1:0-20864 GCA_045639145.1 Clostridia bacterium
CCAATCCGGTGGGTTCCTGGCTGACTAGCGAAGCGGCTAAGGAAGTATATAAGTTATTTGATAAAGAACCGAACATACCGCACCAAGCGCTGCATATACCCACACCTGCCAGGGACAACCTATAATTGCATATGAAAATACTATCGCAGAAAACAAAAATATGAGCCCGTTAAAGCATATTGCATCGGCAGTATTTATAACGAATTTTTTTCCGAATGCACCTTGTATGCTCATTTTTGATGTCGCAAGCAAGCATAATATAAATACAAGTAAATATTTCATCTATGGTAACCTCTATATATAAGACTGTGTTTTGTGATTTTGATTACCATTTATTATATCACACCTACCCATATATTGCAATTGACTTTTTGAAAATCGGGGTGTATAATCTAAAAAGGACTTAAATTTACGAAAAGAGGTAAACAAAAATGGCATGTGATCACAATTGCTCAAGTTGTTCAGAAAATTGTGCTTCAAGAGCTCCCGAGAGTTTACTTGAGCCAATGAATGCGAACAGTAATATAAAGAAAGTTATCGGAATCGTAAGCGGTAAAGGCGGAGTCGGAAAGTCGATGGTAACTGCACTTTCTGCCGTAACCAGTCAAAGAGCAGGCTTTAATACTGCAATTTTAGACGCTGACTTAACAGGCCCATCAATCCCTAAAATGTTTGGTCTTCACAAAAAGGCAATGGGCTCGGAGCTTGGAATTTTACCTGAAAGCTCAAAAATGGGCATTAAGGTTATGAGCCTTAATCTTCTTTTGGAAAATGAAACAGACCCCATTATCTGGAGAGGCCCTGTAATTGCAGGTACAGTAAAGCAGTTCTGGACAGATGTTATCTGGGAAGATGTTGACTATATGTTTGTCGATATGCCTCCCGGTACAGGCGATGTTCCTCTCACCGTTTTCCAGTCACTTCCCGTTGACGGAATAATTGTCGTTACTTCTCCGCAGGAGCTTGTTTCGATGATTGTTGCCAAAGCAGTTAAGATGGCGCAAATGATGAACATTCCAATTCTCGGTCTTGTTGAGAATATGAGTTATATCAAATGTCCCGACTGCGGCAAAAAAATCTCTGTATTCGGCGAAAGTCATATAGACGAAATTGCTGTAAAACATGGTCTTGAGGTTCTCGGACAAATTCCCATAGATCCCGAAATTGCTTCTTGTTGCGACGCAGGTAAGGTTGAAGAAATTAATGCAGTATGGCTTGATAAGGCATTTTCTGCAATAGAGAATTTAGATTAGCCAAAGGCTCCCGAACGGGAGCCTTTAACAATATCAAAAACTCATTTACAAATTGTTAATTTTTCCGCCAACAAATGTTAATAAATTATAAGTATAATTATGAAGTCTTTAATGTAATTTTAATTTTTATATATTATATTTGTAGAGTATATGTGGAAATTTGTGTTTGCAATTCTCAAATGAAAGGATGATTACATATGTTAAGCAAAATTAAAGGCGGTTGCTCGGCAATCGGCAGATTTCTCTCTCCTGCATTGGATTTTATCAAAAAAATCCTTGCTAAGATTTGGGGATTTGCAAAAAAGCATAAGATACTGTCTGTAATAATCGCGGTACTTCTTATTGCCGCACTTGTATTTTCTCTTCTTCCCGGACGCGGCGGAAACAGAGAGATGCCTGTCACAACAGAGGCAACTGTCAGCAGAATGACAATCAGCCAAACTATCTCAGGAAGCTCGGTTGTAGAGGCTAATGACGAATATTCGGTAACTCCTCTTGCCTATGGCGAGATTTTGTCGGCGGATTTTGAAGAGGGCGACATTGTTGAAGAGGGTCAGGTGCTTTACGAAATAGATTCCTCCGATGCTCTCAGCAGTATCAAAAGCTCGGATTTGAGCATAGAGCGTGCACAAAATTCATCAGCAGATGCGGCAGACGCAGTCGCAGACCTGACAGTAAAAGCGGAATTTGCAGGTACAGTCACAGAAGTATATGTGTCAGAGGGCGACGAAATTTCAAACGGAGCAAAAATTGCAGACATAGTAAACACATCAACAATGAAGGTTCGTGTTCCTTTTAACACGGCGGATGCTGAAAACATCAGGGTCGGCGAAGCTGCGACAGTGACCCTTGTAAATACAGGAAAGGTTCTCTCGGGCACGGTTACATCTGTCAGCAGCGGCAGTGAGACACTAAACGGCAGTATGAGAGTTTCATATGTCACAATAAAGGTAACCAACCCCGGTGCTGTAATGGCGGGTGACTCTGTTACGGCAATGGTCAGCGGATATGCTTGTAATGATGTCGGCACATTTGAAGCATTTGAGAGCAAGACAATCACCGCAAAGGTCAGCGGTACTGTCTCTCGTCTTTATGTAGTTAAGGGAGACAATGTTTCATCGGGTTCGACTCTTGCAAAGCTTATCTCAGAGAGCGTTGATGACCAACTGCGAAGCGCTGACCTTTCCTTGCGCGAGGCTGAGCTTCAAAGAGAAAAACTCTACGAACAGCTTGAAGATTACACAATTACTTCGCCCATCTCGGGCACGGTTGTCCGCAAGAACAAAAAAGCAGGCGACAAGCTTGAGAGCGGCGGTTCCTCCACCGACTCCAACATTCTTGCTGTAATCTATGATATGAGCAGTCTTTGCTTCCAGCTTGATGTTGATGAACTTGATGTAAAAAAGATGCAAGTAGGCCAAGAGGTTACAATTACTGCAGATGCAGTTGAGGGCAGAACCTACACAGGTTATGTTGAAAATGTAAGCATTAACGGAACTATCGGCACAAACGGTGTAACCACATACCCCGTAAAGGTACGAATACAGGATTTTGATGACCAGCTTCTGCCCGGCATGAACATAGAAGCCGAAATAATTGTCAATCAGTCCGAGAATGCACTTGTCGTTCCCGTAACCGCTGTAAACCGCGGTAACACGGTTTATGTTAAGGGTGACAAGGAAGACGAAAATGACAGAGCACCCGAAGGCTTTAAAACCGTTCAGGTTGAAATTGGTATAAGCAATGACAGCTTTGTGGAAATTCTCTCGGGTGTAAACGAAGGCGATGTTGTATATGTGACCCCGGCTGCAGGTGAAGAACAGCAAATGATGATGCCCGGAATGGGTGGTATGCCCGGTGGCGGAATGCCCGGCGGCGGAATGCCCGGCGGAGGTATGCAGGGCGGAATGCAAGGCGGTATGCAGGGTGGCAACAGAAACGGCGGCGGAATGCCCGGCGGAGGTATGAGATAATGACACCCTTGATTGAATTTAGAGATGTATATAAGATTTATCAGATGGGAGACTCAGAGGTTCATGCAATCGACGGAATTTCTATGACAGTCCACAAGGGTGAATTTCTTGCTATTGTCGGTCAATCGGGAAGCGGCAAGTCTACCTGCATGAACATTATCGGTTGTCTTGATGTTCCGACCTCGGGAAGTTATTTCCTTGACGGTAAGGATGTAAGCCATATGACAGATGATGAACAAGCGGAGATTAGAAACAAAAAACTCGGGTTTATATTCCAGCAATACAATCTTATCCCCAAGCTTAATGTCCGTCAAAATGTAGAGCTCCCCCTCCTCTATGCAGGACTTTCGGAAAAAGAACAAGCAGAGCGTGCAATGCTTTCACTCGAAAGAGTAGGTCTTGCCGACAAGGCAAAGAATATGCCGTCTCAGCTTTCGGGCGGTCAGCAGCAGAGAGTTTCGATTGCAAGAGCGCTTGCAGGCGACCCGTCTATAATTCTTGCTGACGAGCCGACGGGCGCTCTTGATTCCAGAACAGGTAAAGAGGTTTTGGGATTTCTCAAAAAGCTGCACCGCGAGGGTAATACTATTGTTCTGATTACGCATGATAACACCATTGCCGCTCAGGCAGAGCGTGTTATCCGTGTTCATGACGGCAGGGTTGTGTATGACGGCGAGGCAGATATAAACAAATTTGCAACTGTCGCACATGCAGGTGATGAGGAGGTAGGCGTATGAAACTTACAAAATCATTTCAGCTTGCATTTTCCAACATATTGTATGACAAGATGCGGTCTCTTCTCACAATGCTCGGCATAATTGTCGGCGTTGCCGCTGTTATTATTCTTGTAAGTCTTATGAACGGAATGACAGGAATGATAACCGACACCTTTGAGGATATGGGAACTACCACAATCACGGTAAGCGTTACCGACAGAGGCGGAAGCAGAACTGTCTATGAGGATGACATATATCGGATAAGAGACGATAATACCGACCTTCTCGGTGGTGTATCGCCCTCTGTTTCATCAAGAGGAATGATTAAGGTGCCCGGCAGTACAGACAGCATAATGTCATCTGCAACAGGTGTAAGCGAAGAATATGCCGACATGAAAATGCTCAATGTTACACAGGGTCGCTTTTTAACCTATATGGACATGGAGAACCTTTCGCACAACTGTGTAATAGGCACATATATCCAAAGCGAGCTTTTCGGCGGACAATCCGCACTCGGTCAGACAATAAAAATCAATGGTGTATCTTATAATATCGTAGGTGTTTTAGAGGAAAAAGCAGATTCAGAGAGCGGAACGAGCGACGATGTTATCTATATCCCCTACACAACAGCTTTGCGAGCATCTACAAGCAGCTACATATCCTCATATACGCTGACTGCCGTATCTGAGGATCTGGTAGAGAGTGCCTGCGATGTGCTTGAAGCTGAACTGTTTGAAATTACGGGCGATGAAGACTACTACACGGTTTCAAATATGCTTGAGATAATAGATATGATGACTGAGATGGTTGACACTATGACTATTCTGCTTGTTTGTATCGCAGGAATTTCCCTTCTGGTCGGCGGAATTGGTATAATGAACATTATGCTTGTATCCGTAACCGAGCGTACACGCGAAATCGGTATAAGAAAATCACTTGGAGCCAAAAAAAGCGCAATAATGTCTCAGTTTGTCATAGAGGCAGGCACGGTCAGCGGTATCGGAGGTATCATTGGAATTGTGCTTGGCTCGGTAGTTGCCGTCTTTGCAGGCAATCTGCTGGGCCTTACAGCGGTTCCGTCAATAGGTGCTATTGCAACCTCGTTTGGTGTTTCGGTCGGCATTGGTATTATCTTTGGATATCTCCCTGCCAAAAATGCAGCGACACTTAACCCGATTGACGCTTTAAGACACGAATAATTAAATAAAAAGGATGATTTTATAAATGATTTTATATATAAAACGATTTATTTCTTTTGCGGTTTCACTTATGCTTATTTTAAGTGTTATAACCGTAAGTCCATCAGTTGTATCCGCTGCCGAAATTGATAACGGAATTTTGCATTTACTCTCAGACCTTGAGATTATGTCAGGCGACCCCGACGGCAATATGCGTCTTGATGATTATGTATCAAGAGCGGAATTTACAAAGATTGCAGTTGCCGCATCTGCTTACAAAAACAGCGTTGCTGCAAACCTCGCAATCTCCCCCTTCCCTGATGTAACATACAAGCATTGGGCGGCTCCCTATGTTCGCGTAGGCGTTACAAACGGGATTGTAAGCGGTTATCCTGACGCAACATTCAAGCCTGAGGCTACAGTTTTGTATGAAGAAGCTATAACAATGCTGCTCAGGGTTCTCGGTTATACCGACAGTGATTTTGGTGTGTCATGGCCGTCGGGACAGATTGGTCTTGCAAACAACCTTGATATGACAGATAACACAAACTGCAACGCGGGCGATACAATGACAAGACGCCAAGTAGCACAGCTTATATATAACACCCTTAAGACAAAGCAAAAGGGTCAGCAAAGCACACTTCTGTCAGTCTTTGACGCAACGGCTCATACCGACACAACCTTAGTTGCAAGCAGCAACGAGGATAGTTCCATCGCATCAGACGAGATATTTACATCAAGCGGAACATTTAAAATTGATGGTACCTTTGATGTATCCGACATTGGCTTAAAGGGTGATGCAATAGTCAAAAATTCTTCTGAGCTTATTGCGTTTGTACCCAATACCTCTTCTAAAAACACAGAGGAATATCTTGTATATTCGGTGCTCAGCGACAAGGTTATGGCGTACAGAAACGGCGCAATGACGCAAATCAACATTGATGATACAACAACCGCTTATAAGGGCAAAAGCCAAACCACATTTGGTGCTATCAAGTCTCAGCTTGAGCTTGGCGACAGACTTATCGTAAGCATGGCAGAGACAGGCGGTATAGATTATGTAACCTACGGCAAGGGTAATGTATTGGGGCCTGTCACCGCACAAAACGGAAGCTGGAAGACAACATGGGGTTTAGATGACAGCGTAAGTATCACAAGAGGCGGCTCTTCCGCTACTGCCGCAGATATTCAAAATAACGATATTCTGTACTACATCAAGGACTTAAATACTGTTCTTGCATACACTAACAAAGTAACAGGTGTATACGAAAAGGCAACCCCGAGCCGCGATGTTCCGACCTCGGTTACAATCTCGGGAACAGAATATGAGCTTGAGGGAAGTGCAGCATTTAACAAGCTTTACTCAGGCGGAACATTTGAATACGGCGATACGGTTACTCTTCTTCTCGGCAGAGGCGGCAAGGTCGCAGATGTAGCCAACCCCTCCGCATCTTATGATGATATTGTAGGCTATCTTGTAAATACAGGCACGAAGGAATATTCCCTCGGCGATATAAACACATACACAAACTATTATATAACTATCGTACAGCCCGACGGAAATTCTTATGACTATGTAACCGACAGAGATTATTCAGAAAGTGTAAATTCGGTAGTTAAATTATCATTCTCAGACGGAAATGCAAGAATTTCTCCTGCCGGCTCGTCAAGTTCAATATCGGGAACTGTGAACTGGAGTTCTAAAAAGATAGGCTCAAACAAGCTTTCTCCTCAGGTCGAAATACTCGATATCGGCACAACTGATATTACCGACCAGGCGGCATATGCAAAGATATACGGTCAGAGAATAGATGGTGTAAGTCTTTCTTCAAAAAATGTGCTCTATTCAGAAAAGAACTCATCAGGTGAGATAACAAGACTTATACTAAACAATGTAACCAATGACTCGTTCACTTTCGGACTCATTACAAGTGCAGAGGTATCAGACACATCCAATACAATGGGCGGCAATAATTCATTAAGTACGGGCACTTCAAAATATTCGTATCTTGTAAACGGAAGCAGATATTCTATCAGCAAGAGCGGCTCTTACAATGTAAACCGCGGCTCGGCTGCAATTATCCGCGGAAGTGTAAACAACCCTGATTCCATAAGCACAATAAATCATGTGACCGAAAAAATTACAAGCCTCACCTCAGATAAGCTTATTACATCAAGCTCTACACATAAAATCAGTGACTCAGTTCAGATATACACACGCAAGCATTCAACCTCTAACGAGTATACTATGATTTCTTTGAGCGAGTTAATTGAGGACAGCGACGATTATACGCTTTCAGCCTTTTATGACAAATCATCAAACTCAGGCGGCAGAATTCGTATGATTATTGCAACAGAAAAATAGCAAACGAAACGGCTCGGGATTTCCCGAGCCGTTTTAACTATTCTTATTTTTTATCAAGAGTAACTGTTTCCGTCACTTCATCCCATCCGACGGTATAACCCATCGCCTCTGCGAGGAAGCGTATCGGAAGATACATTCTGTCCTCTGTCGGCTCAATATAAGCCGATGTGTCCATCTCGATATTGCTTGTCTCCCCTGTTTCTTTTGAAACGGATGTCAAATATATGTTACCGTCCTGAACAAAGAGCAGATTGTCAGCAGATTCAATCCCTGCTGTTTTGGTTTCGTCCATATACCAAACCTGATACTCCAAAAATTCCGACACAAAACGCAAGGGAACGAATGTTCTGTCATCCTTTTCGCGTATCTGTCCCATTCCTTCGGGAATTTCTGCCGCGACTCCGTTTATTTTTATTACATTTGCCGCAGCAAACACAGCCCCCGTTGACATAACAATAACTGCTATTACCAAAGCTGCCGCAATGGCTTTAATGTTTTTATTCATAAACTTCCCCTTATGTCTTAAAATCAATTACTGTATAGATGTAAGTGTAACCGTCTGTGTAGCCTCTTCCCAGTCAACCGTGTAACCGAGAGCCTCTGCAAGGAAGCGCACCGGAACATACATTCTTCCCTCTTCGTTGTTGATAAATACTGTTGTGTCCATCACAATTCCGTTGCCCGGGAGAACAAACAGTCTGTTATCTCCTGCAAGCATAAAATAAGAAATTCCGGTTGCAGGGTTTGTGATTGTTGCGCTTTGCTGCTCGTCCTGATAGTTGACAACACAGCCTAAGTACTCTGTAACAAATCTTACAGGAACAAATGTCCTGTCATCCTTTTCAACAACCTTGCCCATTTCAGCAGGGATTGTGATTGTCTCACCGTCGATTATGATATTCTCAGCAACTGCAAATGCAGACATCGAACACATAAGCATACAGCAAACTACCGCTAAACTTAAAAACTTCTTCATAATAAACCTCCAAAACCTTGGAACGGATAAATCCGTTCACTACATGTTTATAATTTACAACATGTATTTTATCATATTAAAACGAATATTTCAAGTACTAATTTTACGGGACGAAACTAAATCTCCCCAACCGTCACCCTGATGCCGAGTGTTCCTATTGCATCAATAAGCTGACCTTCTGTCAGGCTTTTAACTACTTTCATATCATCATCGGTTACATGCACTATATGGTATCGGTTATATGACAGCTGTCTTAAAATCTTTCGGGCAGGTGTAGAAAGGTGTGCGCACAGCACCGTGGTTTGGTTCATCTCTCCTGCCTTCAGCTTGGTCTTATAGTCTTTAAGTTCACGCATAGCACATCGGGAAATATTTTGCTGTTCGCCGAAAAGACTTCCGAGCAAAAACACCCCTATAAGTATGAGCGAAAAATTAAACTGTGCTGTCAAAAGAGCATATACAGCTACCAAAATCAGCAAAACAATCGGCAAACGGCTCACCTTCACTGTTGCGTTATATGCTCTGACCGCTCCTATTTTTAAAGTGAGAGCAGCGCGCAGAACTCTTCCGCCGTCAAGCGGAAGTACAGGAAGCATATTTACTGCTGCAAGGGCAATATTAGATTGTATAAAGTATTCGGGAATTATCCGTAAAAAATATCCCAAAACAGCAAGAAAGAAACTTAAAGCAGGTCCCGAGAGTGCAATCACTACCTCATGCATCGGATTTTGTATGACTGCAGATTTTAGTCTTGCACAGACCCCAAACGGTTGGATTTCAATATACGATATACCGACACCGAGTTTTTTTGCAGCATATATGTGAGCCAGCTCGTGAAGAATTGCACACATATACGAGAGCACAAGAAACTCAATGTAATCAAACAAAATACCGGCAATAATTATTGGAAACAAAAGCAGATTGATTTTAAGAAAAGGAGCCACCCTTACTGACAGGCGGTCATTCATTGAAAGCTCACCCCGTCGGGCAGCTCCGAATTATCATCAGATATTACTCCAAGCTGCTCCTTTACCCATTCTGCAGCCGACCTTGCTGCCTGCTCGATATCCGCATCGTATCTGAGTGCCCTGCCAAATGATGAAGCGTAGTTGTTCAGGCTTTGATTGTCACTTGCATACATTCCGTATACAACCGCAAAGCAAACTGCGGCACATATAATCTGCTTTATTAAGAGCGAGCCTATTCCTACTCTGCTTTTTTTCTCATTCTGATTGTATTCTTTTGACATTCTACCACTCCTTTGTTATTAAATTTTATTTAACTTTGTCCGCATTTATGCTTGAAACTTTCCTGAATGTGGTGTATTATATATTGTGAATAAATTCAGATTATACGGAGGATATATATGTATAAAGCAAAATTCGGCGGCTGCTTGAAGCGTGTTCAAAAGCCTGCCAGATATATAGGCAACGAATTTAACAGTGTACACAAGGAAAAGACAGACGATATGATGTCATTTGCCTTTTGCTTTCCTGATGTCTACGAGGTAGGCATGTCCCATCTCGGTATGAAAATTCTCTATCACATGTTAAATGAAAGGGAAGATACCGTGTGCGAGCGTGTTTTTGCCCCCTGGGATGATATGGAACAGGAGATGAAAAAAGAGGGTATTCCCCTTCTTTCTCTTGAAAGCTATACCCCTGTACGCGATTTTGATATTGTTGGATTTACACTCCAGTATGAAATGAGTTATTCAAACATTGTAAACATGTTAAGACTGGCTCAAATTCCGCTCCGCACGGCAGAACGCGGTATGAATGACCCCTTCATCTGCTGCGGAGGTCCTTGTGCATACCATGCAGAGCCGCTCTCTGATTTGGTTGACTTTTTTATTCTCGGCGAGGGTGAAGAGGTTAACAGCGAGATAATGGACGCTTATAAGGTGTGGAAAGGCAGCGGGCAGGACAGGGAGGCTTTTCTTGAATTAATCGCAAAAATTGAGGGTATTTATGTTCCGTCATTCTATACTGTTGAATATAACGAGGACAATACCATTAAATCCTTTGCTCCCAACCGCAGCTGTGCCCCTAAAAGAGTTAAAAAGAGAATTATAAAAGACCTCGATAACACATATATCCCCGAAAAGCTTATTGTTCCGTTTATGGAGACCGTGCACGACCGTATAATGCTCGAAATCTTCCGCGGTTGTATAAGGGGTTGCCGTTTCTGTCAGGCAGGATATATATACAGACCCGTGCGCGAACGCTCGGTTGACCGTCTTTTGGGGGTTGCAAAAAATTCTATTGAGGCTACAGGCTATGAAGAGATGTCTATGTCCTCTCTCAGCACAAGCGACTACACAAAGCTTTTCGAGCTGACCGACGGACTTCTTGATTTGACTGTTGACAAGAAAATAAATCTTTCACTTCCCTCGCTCCGTGTTGACAACTTCTCTATGGAGCTTATGGAAAAGGTACAAAAAGTAAAAAAGAGCGGACTTACCTTTGCTCCCGAGGCAGGAACTCAGCGTCTGCGTGATGTTATCAACAAGAATGTTCTCGAAGAGGACCTGCTCAGAACCTCCAAAATCGCTTTCAGCGGAGGTTACAACCGTATGAAGCTTTACTTTATGCTTGGTCTCCCGACCGAAACTGCCGAGGATGTATTGGGTATCGGCGAGCTTGCACAAAAGG
The DNA here is from genome assembly GCA_045639145.1 of Clostridia bacterium. Lineage (GTDB taxonomy): Bacteria > Bacillota > Clostridia > Monoglobales > Monoglobaceae > UMGS1820. The sequence continues at coordinate 11,116 of JAZUCQ010000043.1, forward strand.
TGATTGACGCGTTTTATGAGCTTCCTGTTGAGGAACGAAAGGGCAGAAGCGTATCTGTCACGGTCAGCACTTCATTCTTTGTTCCAAAGCCGTTTACACCATTCCAGTGGGAGCCTCAGAACCGAATTTCACAGATGGAAGAAAAAGCGGACATGCTGAAAAAGAGTATTACAAACCGCAAAATTGTGTATAACTGGCATGAGAGCGATGTCAGCTTTTTAGAGGCCGTGTTTGCAAAGGGAGACAGAAGACTCTCCGAAGTCTTAATCTGCGCAAACGAGCTTGGCTGTAAGTTTGACGGCTGGTCTGATTTTTTTGACTATGACAAATGGATGCAGGCATTTGAGATGTGCGGCATTGACCCCGAGTTTTACGCTTACCGCGAAATCGGTTATGACGAAATACTTCCCTGGGATTATGCCGATATAGGTGTATCCAAGGAATTTTTAAAGAAAGAACGCGAAAAAGCATATCGCGGTGAGGTTACTCCCTCATGTCGTGATAATTGCTCTGCCTGCGGCGCGGCACAGTTCGGAAGGGGTGTTTGCTTTGAGTAAGAGAAGACTTAAGTTCAGTAAAACAGGAATGTCAAAATATATTTCGCACCTTGACCTGCTCAGATGCTTTACCCGCTCGATTATGCGTAGCGGACTGCCCGTTGAATATTCGCAAGGCTTTAACCCACACCAGAAGATGACCTTTTCTCTTCCTCTTCCCGTGGGTGTTACAAGCGAATGTGAATATGTGGATATCTCATTTGAGGACGGCAAGGTCACCGATGAAGAAATTAAAGAAAGGCTTAATCTCAACCTTCCGCCCGATATAAGAATTCTATCTGTCTCAGACATTTGTATGCGTGCCGCAGATATTGTCTGTGCCGAGTACACAGTAACACTTTATTCTGACCAGGAAATCACACCCGATGCGGCAAAGGATTTTTTTGCAAGTGACGAGGTTATCGTTATGAAACGCACCAAAAAGAAGATCGACAAACCTATAAACCTTATGGATTATATCAGAGCGTGGGAGATTACCGATACAAGTAAAACTTCTATGACACTGAGGCTTGTGCTTGACGCGGGGGGAGAGCGAAATCTCAAACCCGACATACTTATCTCTGCTCTGTGCGAGAGATATCCGTCTGTATCCTGTGATATGGCGGATATTCACCGAAAGCAGATTTTCTGCAAAAACGGTGACAATGATATCTTAGAACTTTTTTACTGATTACAAAGGAGAACATATAATGCTTGAATACTTTTTGACTGTCAGCGGACAAATTCTTGCGATGGCTTTAATGGTTGTTGTCGGCTTTTTTATGTTTAAAGCCAAACTGATAAGCGACAAGGGAATAAAAGATATGTCCGCTCTTCTTCTCAAGGTTGTCATGGTTATGATAGTTGTTTCATCATTCCAGCGTGAATTTGATGCAGAACTTTTTATAGATTGGTGCACAATGCTCGGTGCATCACTTTTGACATATCTGATATCTGCCGCAATCGCAGAGCTTGCATTCCGCAAAAAGGGCAGTTATCCGATTGCCGAGAGTAAGCTCGGCGTGGTTTTCCCCAACTGCGGTTTTCTTGCATTTCCGCTTATTCAGGCACTCGCCGGAGATATAGGTATATTTATGGGTTCAACCAGCGTTATAATCCTCAATGTTTTGCAGTGGACATACGGTGCAAAGCTGATTAACTCAGGCAGCAAAATCGGTATTCGCAAAATCCTTGTAAACCCGGGCACTTTCGCTGTTTTGTGCAGTCTTGTTCTGTTCGCATCTCCGTGGAAGCTCCCTCAACCCGTTTTTCAGGCTGTTGACGCAATCGGTTCGCTCAACACTCCTCTTGCAATGATATTACTCGGTGCAATGCTTGCACAGACGAATATAAAGGCAGCATTATCTAAATTCTGCTACTACAAGATTGCTGTTTTAAAGCTTTTGGCAGTTCCTGCAATTATGCTTGTTATTCTCAGTCTTCTTTCTCTGTCTGATACCGTTCGGCTTGTTGCTTATATCTGTTCGGTTGTTCCTACCGCTACATCTGTAAGTATGATTTCACAGCTTTATGACAGCGACTATCGCTTTGCAACAAATCTGGTTGTTATCACAACCGTTCTCTCTGTAATAACTATGCCTGTTCTTCTTACCCTCGGTAAGTTTTTTATGGGCTACTGATATATTAAAATATCACAATGCTGTTTAATGCCTTGTGATATTTTTTTTGAAAATTTTCGACATTTTTATAAAGAAATTTATGGACAAGCTGTTATAATTATGGTATGATATATAAAGGTTTGCATAGAATTATTGCTTGCAAACGGAAAGGCGGATTATTAATATGAAGCATTTGCTTGGTATGAAAGAGCTGTCAGCTCAGGATATAATTAGAATTTTAGACCGCGCTGATGTTATGAAGAAGGAAGTTTTAGAGGGCAGTAAAAAGGACAACTGTTTGTCAGGCAAAAGTGTAGTTACTCTTTTTTATGAGAACAGTACAAGAACTCGCCTCTCCTTTGAGCTTGCTTCAAAGTACCTCGGTGCCACAGCCGCAAATATTACGGCATCGGGCAGCAGCGTAGAAAAAGGTGAAACACTTGCAGACACAGGTAAAACAATAGATGCAATGGGCGCAGATGTTGTAATCATCCGCCATAGTGCATCGGGTGCACCGCATATGCTTTCAAACTATACAAAAGCATCTGTTGTAAACGCAGGTGACGGAATGAACGAGCATCCCACTCAGGCACTCCTTGACTTTATGACAATGAGAGAGAAGTTTGGCTCATTTGAAGGACTTAAGGTTTCGATAATCGGTGATGTAAAGCATAGCCGTGTTGCAAGAAGCGATATATACGGACTTAACAGGCTTGGAGCCGAGGTAACTCTTTGTGCACCCAGCACGCTGATGCCCTCTGAGATTGAGAGTATGGGGGTTCGCGTATGTGATGATGCGGATGTTGCAATCCATGATGCGGATGTTGTTATGGGACTTCGCATACAATTAGAACGCCAAAAGAGCGGTCTGTTCCCATCGGTACGCGAATACCACAAGCTGTTTGGTATAAACAAACGCAGAATGGCTCTTGCAAAGCCGCACGCAATCGTTATGCATCCCGGTCCCGTAAACCGCGGAGTGGAGCTTGCTGCAGATATTGCAGACGGACCTCAATCAGTTATTGTAGAGCAGGTTACAAACGGTGTATGTGTAAGAATGGCGGTTCTTGATATGCTTACACACGGTCAACTTTAAAAGGAGCGAGTTTTTATGAAACAGATTATCAAAAACGGTTTTGTTGTAAATCCTGCAAAAAATTTTGCAGGCAAGGCTGATATTCTTATCAATTACGGTCTGATTGAAAGAGTTGCCGAAAATATAAATGACCCCGACGCAAAGATAATAGATGCTGAAGGTATGATAGTTGCTCCGGGTCTTGTTGACCTTCATGTTCACTTCCGCGAACCCGGCTTTGAACATAAAGAAGATATCGAATCAGGAAGCCATGCAGCAGCACGGGGCGGAGTTACTACCGTTCTTTGTATGCCTAACACAAATCCGCCCATTGACAACGCAGCCTTGGTTGAATATGTCATGAACCGCGGCAAGCGTACAGGGCTTATCAATGTTTTAACCACAGCCTGCATTACAAAAGGCTTAAAGGGCACAGAGATTACTGAGATGGCAGAGCTTAAGCTCTCGGGCGCAGCTGCTTTTTCGGATGACGGCAGACCCGTTTCTTCCGCTATGATTATGCGCCGTGCTCTTGAATATGCAAAGATGCTGGATATGCCGATAATGTCACACAGCGAGGATTTAAGCCTTGTAGACGGCGGAAGTATGAATGACGGATATATGTCAACATATTTAGGTCTGCGAGGAATACCCAAATCGGCAGAGAGCACAGCTGTCAGCCGTGATATTCTGCTTGCCGAGGAGCTTGGAGCAAGGCTTCATATATGCCATGTCAGCACAAAGCGTTCAATCGAGGCGGTTCGTGCCGCAAAGGCAAACGGGGCACACATCACAGCAGAGACTGCACCTCATTACTTTACTTTGACAGATAAAGCATGCGACGGTTTTAACACCAATGCAAAGATGAACCCTCCTCTTCGCGATGACGAAGATGTCGAGGCAATAATCGAAGGTCTCTGCGACGGCACTATTGATGCAATCGCAACCGACCATGCTCCGCATCATTTTGATGATAAGGTTGTTGAGTTTGAAAAAGCAGCCAACGGAATTGTAGGTCTTGAAACCTCTCTGGCACTTGGTTACACATATCTTGTAAAGACAGGCAGAATGACACTTCTTGAACTTATCGACAGAATGAGTACTGCGCCTGCAAAGATAATCGGCTGCGACCGCGGAACCCTAAACTCAGGTGTCCCTGCTGACATTGTAATATTTGATGCAAATGAAGAATTTACCGTTAATGTGAATGAATTTTCTTCAAAAGGTAAAAATTCACCATATAACGGTATGAAGCTTTTTGGACGCGTTCGCCGTACAATAACAGGCGGAAAAACGGTTTATACAGCTTAAAGTCCGACTAAAGATACAAGGAGATAAAAAATGATTGATAACTTAATTAAAAAAATCTGTGAGAAAAACAACCCCACCGTTGCAGGTCTTGACCCCAAGCTTGACTATATTCCCGAGGAAATGAAAATTCAGGCCTTTGAGAAATACGGCGAGACATTCGAGGGTGCTGCAGCTGCGATATATGAATTTAACAAGACTTTGATTGACGCTCTGTATGATATCGTTCCTGCTGTAAAGCCTCAGTCCGCATATTATGAAATGTACGGAATTGAAGGCATTAAGTGTCTCAAAAAGACGATAGATTATGCCAAGAAAAAGGGTATGTATGTAATACTCGATGCAAAAAGAGGCGATATCGGTGCTACCTCTGAGGCATATGCTACCGCATACCTCGGCAAAACAACAATCGGGGGCGGCTCGGCAGCGGCTTTCGATGCAGATTGTCTGACAGTAAATCCCTATCTTGGCACAGACGGAATTGCTCCGTTTGTAAAGGAATGTGCCGCAAACGAAAAAGGGTTGTTTATATTAGTTAAAACCTCGAATAAATCATCAGGCGAGCTTCAGGATTTGAAATCTGACGGCCGTCATATATATGAGCATATGGCTGACCTTGTAAAGACATGGGGCAGCGAGCTTGTAGGCACACACGGTTACAGCAGTGCGGGCGCGGTTGTCGGCGCAACATATCCCGAACAGGCAGCACAGCTTCGTGCACAGATGCCCAGAACATATTTCCTGGTTCCGGGCTACGGTGCTCAGGGCGGTGGTGCAAAGGATGTTGCTCCCTGCTTTAACAAGGACGGACTTGGTGCAATCGTCAATGCATCACGCTCTATTATGTGTGCATATATGAAAAACGGCGGTTCTGTCGGCGATGCCGCAAGAGCTGAAGCTATCAGAATGAGAGACGATATACTCTCTGTTATCAAATAACAAAGGAGGCTTTTTAATGCTTTGTGAGCTTACCTCAAAAAAGATGTTGTCAAATCAGCTTTGCGATTTTACCGTTCGTTGTGCGGAGATGGCAGCACAAACAAAGCCCGGACAGTTTTTGCACATTCTCTGCGGCGGTGATGCATATCTCCGCAGACCTATAAGCGTGTGCGAAGTGTCGGGGGATACAATCAGATTTATTTTTCAGATAAAGGGTATCGGAACAGATGCTCTGGCTCAGAAAAATATCGGAGAATTGCTCGATATCTTAGGTCCGCTCGGGGCAGGATTTGACCTTGAAAACTGCGGAAGCAGACCTGTTTTAATCGGCGGCGGAATTGGAATATTCCCTCTTCTTGAGGCAACAAAAAAGATTGGTAAATCCGCAAATGTTCTTCTCGGCTTTAAATCAGAAGCGGATGTAATTTTGACAGATGAATTTGCAAAATATACCGATAACATTTTTGTTGCAACTGATGACGGAAGCTGTGGTTTTAAAGGACTTGTCACAGACCTTGCAAGAAGCATTGCAAAATCTAACGAAATCACTTCCATCTTCACCTGCGGTCCTATGCCTATGATGCGTGCAGTTGCCGCAGTTGCCGAAGAATTTAACATTCCGGCTCAGGCATCACTGGAGGAACGAATGGGCTGTGGCATAGGTGCATGTGTAACATGTGCATGTACTGTTGGCGGCAAGAGAAGGCGTGTATGCAAGGACGGCCCCGTATTTAACGCTTTGGAGGTGGAATGGGATGGCTGATATGAGAGTAAATATTGCAGGTGTTGAGTGGAAAAACCCTGTAACATGCGCCTCGGGTACATTTGGCTTTGGATTTGAATACGGTGAGTATTTTGATTTATCCAAGCTTGGTGCAGTTTGCCTTAAGGCACTCTCCAAGGTTCCGAGAGAGGGTAACCCTTCTCCAAGGATTGCGGAAACGCCAAAGGGGATTTTAAACAGCGTCGGTCTCCAAAATCCCGGTGCTGAATACTTTATCGAGAACTACCTGCCCAAGCTTCGCGAGGTTGATACAAAGCTGATTGCAAATCTCTGCGGCAGCTCTATCGAGGATTATGTGGAGGTTGCAGAGGTTCTCGGTGATAAGGTTGATATGTTTGAGCTTAACATTTCCTGTCCCAATGTAAAGGTTGGCGGTATGGCGTTTGGCACAGACCCCAAAATGACAGAGGAAATCACAAAGCGTGTTAAGGCTGTTTCAAAATGTCCGCTTATTGTAAAGCTCTCACCCAATGTAACAGACATTTGTGAAATCGCAAAAGCGGCAGAGGCAGGCGGTGCTGATGCACTTTCGCTTATCAATACTCTTCTTGGAATGAGAATTGATATCCGAACAAAGCGGCCCGTTCTCAAAAACAACATGGGCGGACTTTCAGGTCCTGCCGTTCTTCCCGTTGCTGTAAGAATGATTTATCAGGTGCACAAGGCTGTATCTCTTCCTCTTATCGGCATGGGCGGTGTTTCGACAGGCGAAGACGCAATCGAGCTTATGCTTGCAGGTGCAAGTGCAGTTGCTGTCGGCACAGCAGGGTTTGTAGATCCATATGCATGGGTTAAGGTTGCCGAAGGAATAGAAAAGTATCTTGATGAAAATAACATAAAAAGTGTCAACGATATAGTTGGTGCAGTAAACCCCTATTAAGAGAAAGGATGATTTACAATGACAAATCAGGAAATTATCGAAATGTTAAAGGAAGCCGAGGTTCTTTTAGAGGGACATTTCCTTTTGACTTCGGGCAGACACAGCGACAAATATATGCAGTGTGCAAAGATTTTCCAGAACGCTAAGTACAGTGTTCCGCTTTGCGGCGAGCTTGTAGAAAAGTACAAAGACGACAATATCGAAGTTGTTATCGGCCCTGCTATCGGTGCTATTCAGATGGCATACGAGGTTGGCAAGCAGCTCGGTGTTAAGAACATTTTTGCAGAGCGTGAAAATGGTGCTATGACACTCCGCAGAGGCTTTACAATCGAAAAAGGTCAGAGAGTTCTTGTTGTAGAAGATGTTGTTACAACAGGCGGCAGCGTTCGTGAGGTTATTGCTCTCGTTGAAGAATGCGGCGGTGTTGTTGCAGGCGTTGGTTCAATCGTTGACCGTACCGGCGGCAAAATTGATTTTGGTGTTCCCTACAAGAGTGCATTCTCTATGGATATCACCTCATACGAGGCTGACGAATGCCCCATCTGCAAGAGCGGTGCACCCCTCGTAAAACCCGGTAGCAGAGCAGTAAAGTAATGTCGGACAGACAAATTCACAGCGGTCACAGAAGTCGAATTGATGAAAAATCCCGTCTTATGGGCCTTGAATTTCTGGAAGAGCACGAGCAGCTTGAAAAGCTGCTTTTTGCTGTTGTTCCGCGTGGAAACACAAACGGAATTGCTCATGCCCTTTTGGATAGGTTCGGTTCACTCTACGGAGTTTTGACCGCTGATGTAAATCAGCTGAAAACCGTCGAGGGCGTTGGCACCCGTACAGCAGAATTTTTGCACGACCTTCTTCCTCTTCTCGGAATTGCCGAGCGAAGTATGATGTCTGATAAAGAAAAGCCTATACTCGATACAGTTGACAAAATGGGCGAATATGCAAAATCTCTGTTCTACGGCAAGGTTGTAGAGAATTTATATATGATAAGCTTAAATTCCGCAATGCGTGCAATCCGCTTTGATAAAATATCAGAGGGTACGGCAACCGCTGCAAGCGTTTCGTTACATACTATTGCCAAAAGAGCGATTTTAAACGAAGCATATGCTGTTATTCTGACGCACAACCATCCGGGCGGCAGGCTTGAGCCGTCAGTTGCTGATTTAACACTAACCCGTGAAATCAGCGAGGCACTCAGCAAGCTTGACATCATTCTGGCTGACCACATTATTGTTGCCTGCGGAAAATGGTATAGCATAAAAAACGGATAAACTAAACATAAAAGAGGGTGAAACTTCAAGTTTCACCCTCTTTTGCGTGTAACCTAATAAAATACTTCTATCAATTTCAAGCCGCAGGCAGGTAGGGTTACACCCGCCTCCTCCCTGTTTTTGGTTTCAAATATCTCGTCAATGGCTCTCTCGTTCATTTTACCTATTCCAATCTCATACAGAGTGCCCGAAATAATCCGAACCATATTATACAGAAATCCATTTCCGTTAATTCTTATTTTGATAATTCCGTTCGTCTCCGAAATTTCAATCGAGTTGATTGTTCTGACAGTAGATTTTTTGGTTCTTCCAACCGAACTGAACCCTTTAAAATCATGTGTTCCCACAAATAAGCTTGCGGCAGACCGCATTTTCTCAATATCCGGCATTATATCAGGTGTAAAAACATATTTTCTGATAAAGACATCGGCTTTTTTAGCCGCAATTTGATATTCATAGGTTTTAGAGACCGCATTAAGTCTGCTGTGAAAGCGTTCGTCTGCCTCCTGAATTGATGTTACAGCAATATCCTCGGGAAGATATCTGTTAAGATAATCCATAATCTCGCCGCAGGTCATATCCGTCTCACACTTGAAATTTGCAGTCTGTGCTTGTGCATGTACTCCTGCATCGGTTCTGCCTGACGCAAAAATCTCAACCTTTCTGCTGCACATTCGCAAAAGGACATTTTCAAACCGCTCCTGAATGGTATTCTTTGTATTTCCTTGCCTTTGCCAGCCGTTATACCTTGTACCGTCATACTGAATGATAATTTTGTAATTCTTCATAAGCCACCCCTTGCCGTTTTACAAAAAAGGGGTTTCCGGTTAACCTTCTATAAGGCTCTCACCCGTCATTTCCTCGGGTTTTTCAAGACCCATAAGCGAGAGCATTGTCGGTGCCAAATCTGCAAGTCTGCCGTTTTTGAGCTTCTTGCTGTTGTCACCTATCAAAATAAGCGGAACAACATTTGTTGTATGTGCGGTAAACGCAGAGCTTGTCTCATAATCTACCATCTGGTCAGCATTTCCGTGGTCGGCTGTAATAAGTGCTGTGCCGCCCATCTCAAGGAGAGCGTCAACAACCTTGCCTACGCATTCGTCAACGGTTTCAACCGCCTTTACTGCCGCATCAAAAATTCCCGTATGACCAACCATATCGCAGTTTGCAAAGTTCAAAACTATTACATCATACTCACCGCTCTTTATTCTCTCCACAACCTTTTCGGTAACCTCGGGAGCACTCATCTCAGGCTGTAAATCATAGGTTGCAACCTTGGGTGAATTTACAAGAACTCTGTCCTCACCGTCATAGACTGCCTCAACACCGCCGTTGAA
>JAZUCQ010000044.1:0-8776 GCA_045639145.1 Clostridia bacterium
TGGGTGCAGGGGAGGGATTTGAACCCCCGACCTCCGGGTTATGAGCCCGACGAGCTACCAAGCTGCTCTACCCTGCGATATTTAATTGAAATGGTGCCGGAGACCGGGATCGAACCGGTACGGGAGAAAAATCCCACAGGATTTTAAGTCCTGGGCGTCTGCCAGTTCCGCCACTCCGGCACGAGCCTCACGCGGAACCGTCACCGCTAAAGCCTTACTATAATAACATATCTGAATAGATTTGTCAAGAGGTTTTCGGAAGAAATATTAAATTTCTATCCGATTACCTCGTACATTTCTCTTGCGTCTTCTTTAAAAGCGGAATCCTTGACTTCAAGAACTCTGACTGTGAGCGGCTTTGCACCAAATGTAATCGTGATTTCATCACCTGATTTTACATCATATGATGCACGGGCAATCTTGCCGTTGACGCTTACGCGTCCATTGTCACATGCTTCGTTTGCAACAGTCCGTCTTTTGATAAGACGGGAAACCTTCAAATATTTATCAAGTCTCATATATTTTCTCCTTATTTATCCTTTTTATGCAGCAGGGCTCTCGTTTTAATTGTTATTTTCAAATTCCTCAAAGCTGTCTATAAACTTATTAAGATATCCCGACAGGGCAACCTCGGGGTCAATGCCTGATTTTTCTGCCACGACAGCAATATCGAAAAGCAGCTTGCCAAGCTGCTGCTCACCCTCGACCGAGACCTGCTGAGGAGTATATTCATAGCCTGCCTTTTTCGCCTTTTTAAATATCTTTTGTGCACGCATCAGAGTCGGAATATAAGAGGAAACTCCTCTCAGCTCATCTGCAATGCTTCCTTGTTTGCGGTCGGCGCGCTTGATAGCGTCCCAGTTTTTTATTACCTCGTCACTGTCTGACACATTTACCTCTCCGAACACATGCGGATGACGATGTATCATCTTTCGGCAGACAGCGTCGGTTACATCGTTTATGTCATATTCGCCGTTGTCCTTTGCTATCTGTGCATGAAGCACCACCTGAAGCAGAACATCACCGCTCTCGTCAGCAATCTTCTCAGGCTTTTGGCTGTCTATTGCCTCGACCAGCTCATAGGCTTCTTCAATCATACTTTTGCGGATACTCTCGTGCGTTTGCTCTCTGTCCCACGGACAGCCGTCGGGTGCACGGAGTCTCGCGATTATTTCTACAAATTCATCAAAATTATATTTATCTTTTTTAAGTTCCATTATTACATCTCCGTTTATTTTATCAGTTTGTATTTTTCAAGAATTGCGGCAATTCGCGCACCCTTTGGCAGAGTGAGAATATCCTCGCGGCTTATTGCTTTAACCGCGAAAACCGATGCTCCGTAGATTAAAACACAAACACCGATTTCAACAATGCACAATGCTCTGCTCATCGGCAGGAAGGTCGAGAGGACAAAGCCAACACTGCCCATAATTGCGGCAGCGGCTACGGGCTTTAATATAAAGCTGCCCCATTTGAAGTCGATTTTTGCAACCTTTATGATTGAACGGATATTTAAAAATGCAATCACAAGATAGCAAAGTCCTGTACCGACAGGTGCTCCGTCAATTCCGAGATACGGAATTGCAAAATAGTTGAATAAAACCTTTATAATTCCGCCGATAATCATATGTATTACCGGCTTGTATACCTTGCCGTATGCCTGAAGAACAGAGTTTGACACCTGAACCAGTCCAACGGGGATTATCGCAATCGAGAGAATAGAGAGCACGATGTGTGCGTTGTAATCGCTAAAGAGCAGATTGAGTATTTCTCTTGAGAAAACCGCCATACCAAAGGCACACGGAGCCGCAAACAGAGTGGCAATTCTGAGGGTGCTTTCGGTTAAGGATTTTGCCTCAGTTGTTTTGCCCTTTGCAACTGCGGCGGAAATCGCAGGCACAACGCTTGTACCAAGCGCAACAATGAGTGTCAGAGGAAGGTTGAACATGGTGAGTGCCTTGCCCGTATACATTCCGTAAAGGGTAGCTGCCTTCTGAGCGAGAAGCTCTGCACCCTGCCAGCCTTCTGCAACAGCCTTTTTGAAAAAGTCCGAACCCTCTGCGAACATATATGCGTATTCTTCAAATACCTCGGGGCGGATAACCAGTCTGCGGCTGATTGTTCCCATATCTATCAAGGTGGTAAGGCTTGAAACCGACGCACCTATTGTGATAGGAACGGCAATTATTATGAGGTTTTTAAGAATTAAGCTTCCTTTGGTTGTCTGTTCGTTGCGGTCAAGCTTATGTTTTCTTCTGTGAATGAGGTATGTTACAATTAAAAGAGTTGCCGCAAGGAATGTACCTGCAGTAACACCAAAGATTGCACCCGATGATGCAAACACCGTCTGAAGATGAGGTGACGAAATCTCGCGTGCGGCAAAGTCAACCGCCGATGTGAGAGAACCGTTTACCGTCATACTCATAAAGATATATGCACCGATAAGACCGAGTATCATCTTGCCCGACGATTCTATAACCTCGCTGAATGCGGTAGGATACATGTTCTGTCTGCCCTGAAAGTAGCCTCTGTAAGCCGAGGTTATTGCCACAAACAAAACACCCGGAGCAATTAGGGTAATTCCAAGTGATGCATCAGGCATTCCGACGATTGCAGCAAGACTGTCTGCAAAGGCGAGCATAACAAAAGTGCCGACAAGTCCGATTGCGGAAAGTGCCCTCAGGGCAACTCTGAATATCTTGCGTGCCTCGGCTTCTGCGCCGTGTGCGAGACTTTCCGAAACCATTTTTGAAATAGCAACGGGGAAACCTGCTGTTGCAATGATAAACATAAATGTGTAAATCTGATACGCAACATTGAAGTAGCCGCTTCCCGTGTCTCCTATTAATTTTATAAGCGGAATTTTAAAGCCCGCACCGATAAGCTTGACAATAAAATTTGCAATGCCGAGGACAAGAGCACCCTTTAAGAAGGTCTGCCCTGCCGAGCGTTTTGTGTTGTCTGACATATAATCACCTCTGTATGTTTACATACTAATGATATATTATAGTATATTTTGAGTTAAATTACAACCGCTTACAGAAAAATTTTTCCTTACAATTTTAATTTTGGCTATAAAAGGCAATAAAATAAATGGATAAAATTCACCGCAATGCAAATAATACTTTTTGTAAAAATAATTTGTAATTTGGAGGAAGAAGCTGAAAATTTGTCAAAATTAAAGGATATGACAATCAGTTCTGTCTCGGAAAGGATAATAAGATGAAAGCAACGGGAATAGTCAGAAGAATAGACGACCTCGGTCGTATTGTAATACCAAAGGAAATCCGCAGAACCATGCGCATACATGAGGGCGATCCGCTCGAAATATTTACCGATAACAACGGAACGGTTATATTTAAAAAATATTCACCCATAGGAGAGCTTGGCGAGTTTGCAACCCAATATGCCGAGAGCCTTGCAAAGTCGGCAGGTCTGCCTGCTTGTATCACCGACAAGGATAATATAATTGCGGTATCGGGCGTCCCGAAACGGGACCTCAGAGAGAAAAAGGTCTCAGGCGACCTTGAAAAGATAATGCAGAAGAAATCCATGTTTATGGCAAACCCCGGCGGCAAGAGCGTTCAGGTCACGGACGATTCGGATAAATACGAGGCAGGCGTTGTTGCACCGATTTTGTTTGAGGGCGACAGCATCGGCTCGGTTGTGTTTATAGCCGAACCGTCGTCTGCCCGCATGGGCGAGGTAGAAACCAAGCTTGCGGAAACCGCAGCAGGTTTTTTGGGCAGAACAATGGAATAGAAAATTAAGTCGGGCATGATGTGCATGCCCGACTTAATTTAAAACAAGCCTTGCAGATTTAATGTTAGTATGTTAAAATAAAGGAATACAAACGAAAAGGTGTGATAAACATGAACGAGGATATTATATACGGACGAAATCCTGTGATTGAGGCTTTAGAGTCGGGGCATACGATGGATAAGATTTTTATTCAGGAGGGGCTTCGTCATTCTCAGATTGGGTACATAAGAAATCTCGCAAAGGAGAGAGGTATAGTCTACCGCTTTGTTGACAAGCGTAAGCTTGATAATATGACTGACGGCGAAAATCATCAGGGGGTTGTTGCGTTTGCGGCGGCTCACAAGTATGCGGAGCTTTCGGATATATTAAAGGCGGCAAGGGACAAGGAGGAACCTCCGTTTATTATCATTGCGGAGGGAATAACCGACCCTCACAACCTTGGCAGTATTATAAGAACTGCAAACGCGGCAGGTGCACACGGAGTGGTAATTCCCAAGGACAGAAGCGTGTCACTTAGCTCGGTTGTGGCAAAGGTTTCGGCAGGTGCGGTAGAGCATACCCCTGTTGCGAGGGTTACCAACATCACCCAGACGATAGATTTGCTCAAAAAAGAGGGACTTTGGATTGCAGGTACTGCACTTGAGGCAGAACAGTATCATTATGAGAGCGACCTGACGGGTGCGCTCGGCATAGTTATCGGCAGTGAGGGCGAGGGAATGAGCCGTCTTGTAAGGGAGCATTGCGACTTTTTGGTTAAAATTCCGATGCTCGGCAAGGCGGAGTCGCTAAATGCCTCGGTTGCGGCAGGAGTTTTGCTCTATGAGGCGGTAAGACAGCGAATGGCAAAGAAATAGAGGAGATTATTATGAGAATACTTGCAGTAGGCGATATAAACGGCGAGGACGGCAGAGAGTTTGTCTATAACAACTTAGGAAGAATAAGGGACAAATACAAGATTGATTTCTGTGTTGTAAACGGCGAAAACACAGCCGAGCCGAACGGAATTACAAGAGATATAGCAGATTCTCTTATCCGCTGCGGTGCAGATGTGATAACAATGGGCAACCATACATTTGACAACAAGGAGTCGGGACTTGTTCTTGAAGAGAACGAGCGTGTAATAAGACCGCTGAACTATCCGCCCGAGGCGGAGGGGGCAGGTTATGTTACGGTTGACCTTGGCAATGTCCGTGTTGCAGTAGCAGACCTTATCGGCAGAACGGGAATGTCACCTGCGGACTGCCCCTTTCACGCGATAGAGAGGCTTCTTCCAAAGCTTGATGCGGAGGTAATCATTGTTGATATGCACGCGGAGGCAACAAGCGAGAAGATGGCGATGGCACACTTCCTTGACGGCAAGGTGAGCGTTGTTTTCGGTACTCACACCCATGTGCAGACGGCTGACGAGAGGGTTTTGCCAAACGGTACGGGATTTATATGCGACCTTGGAATGACGGGCGTGGAGGACTCTGTTCTGGGTGTCAAAAAGGAAATAATAGTAGATTTTTATTATAATTCGGTAAAGAGATACAGATTTGAAAAGGCACACGGAGAGGTGTGGTTTAACGGCTGTATATTTGATGTAGATATCAAAACGGGAAAAACCTGTGCTGTTGAGAGATTGAAGTTCAGCAAGCTTGGCGGATAGGAGACATAAATGAGCTTTTTTGAATACATTTGCGATGACAGACTTTACTTAAAATCAGATTTGCTGGAGAGCTGTGGTGGAGTTACACACGCCTTTACATCAAAACTCGGCGGAGTGAGCCGAGGCAAAATAAATGGTTTTAACCTTGGGTTCAGGGTTTTAGATGACGAAGATTCAGTCAGGGAAAATTACAGACTTTTGTCCTGCGACTTGGGATTTTCGCTTAGCAGAGCGGTGCTTTCCAAACAGACGCATACCGACAATATCCGTGTTGTGACGGAGGCAGACTGCGGCAAGGGAATAGTTATAGAGAGCGACATTGAGGATACCGACGCGCTTGTGACGAACATACCCAATATTCCACTCATAGTATTTGCGGCGGACTGCACCCCCATTCTTATGTATGACAGAGAGAAAAGGACGGTGGCGGCGGTTCACTCAGGCTGGAGGGGAACTGTCCAAAAAATTGCGGCAAAGTGTGTTGATGTTATGACCTCCGAATTTGGCAGCAATCCCAAGGATATAGTATGTGCATTGGGTCCGAGTATCGGTCCGTGCTGCTTTGAGTTCGGGGAGGAGGCTGTAATATATTTCGATAAAAAATATTACAAACAAAAACCGAACGGCAAGTATGACATAGACCTTTGGAGCTTTAATCGTGACATACTTTTGGAGTCAGGAATTTTGCAACAAAATATTGATATGAGCAAGGTTTGCACAATGTGCAGCAGTGACAGATTTTATTCATATCGTGCACACCGAGAGGGAACGGGCAGGCAGGCTGCCGTAATAGTTATGAAAGGCTGAGAAAAGTGAAAAGCAACCGAAAAATCATTCATCTTGATATGGATGCGTTTTATGCCTCGATAGAGGAGAGGGACAACCCAAAGCTTTTGGGTAAGCCCGTGATAGTAGGCTCTCCGCCGGGTGTGAGAGGGGTTGTTTCCACCTGCAATTATATAGCGAGGAAGTATGGTGTCCGTTCGGCAATGAGCAGTACCGAGGCATACAGAAGGTGTCCCGATGCGGTGTTTGTAAAGCCGCATTTTGAAAAGTACACCGAGGCATCGGACAAGGTTCATGCCATAATGGAGGAGTATACCGACAAGATTGAGTTTGTCTCTCTTGACGAGGGTTACATGGATGTCACGGGGAGTGAGCTTCTTTTCGGCAGTGCGGAAAAGATTGCACGCGAGATACAAAGACGGGTTTTTGAGACGGTAAAGGTTACATGCTCTGTCGGTGTGGGTTATTCCATGATGAGTGCAAAGTGTGCAAGCGAGGAGAAAAAGCCAAGAGGCTTTTTTGTTATAGACAGCCCCGAGAGGTTTTGTGAGCTGATGTGCGACCGACCCGTTCGTGCTCTTTACGGAATAGGTGCGAAAACCGCAGAAAGACTTGCGGCTATGGGGGTAAAGACGGTCGGACAGATTGCGTGTTCATCGCCTGACAGATTTCGCATATTTGGAGAGATGGGGATTGAGCTGATAAACCACGCAAGGGGAATTGACAACCGCGAGGTTGTAGCCGACGCACCGCCAAAGTCAATGGGCAGAGAGATGACATTTTTAAAGGATACCACGGATTTGGAGCTGCTTTGCGATACATTGCTTTTGCTCGCAAATGATGTAAGCTACCGTTTGTTTCGCCATGATATGTGGGGGAGAACGGTTACGCTTAAAATCAAGTTTGCGGATATGAAGAGTAAAACCTGTGCGTATTCGGGGGGATTTATAAGGAGCAGCGAGCAAATATATAAAACAGCCAAAAGGCTGCTATCGGAGCAGACACTCCAAAAGCCTGTGCGGTTGATTGGAGTTGCGGTGTCAAATCTTACTGACAAGGCATATGAGCAGTTATCGTTTGACAGCGACATAAAAGCAGAGGCAAAGGAGAGTGCCCTCGGTGATACGATACTTAAAATAAAAAGTGAGTTCGGAAAGGGAGCGTTAAAGACGGCAAAGGAGCTTGCGGCAGAGGAGCGGCTTTCGGGAGAATATAAGTAGAATTGGGTGATAAACCTTTGATGTGTTTGAGGCTCAATGCCTCCCTTGCAAAGCCCTCCTTGCCTAAAGGACTAGGCTCTGCCTGTGCGTTAGCTGGGGGGACCGCTTTAGCGGTGGGAGGATTCTGGAGGGGGACCGCGTGATAAGTGGTGGAGGGATATAAATGGATAGAAAGCATAATATTGATTTAACATCCAATGCAAGAACTTTACGAAAGAATATGACTAAAGAGGAAAAACATCTTTGGTATGATTTCTTGAAAAATTATCCTGTCAGATTTTTGCGACAAAAAGTTATAGATAATTATATCGTTGATTTTTATTGCAGTAAAGCAAGATTGGTAATTGAGCTTGATGGCTCACAACATTATGAAGAAAAAGGCTTATCAAAAGATAAAATCAGAACAAGCAAAATTGAAAAAAGAAATCTTGTTATTATAAGGATACCCAATAATGAAGTCAATAAGAATTTTGAGGGAGTATGTCAGTATATTGATAATATTGTAAAGGAATCCCTCCGTCAGCCTACGGCTGCCACCTCCCTTTAGGCAAGGGAGGCTAATTACGCAAATTATCCGACTGAACATACGGCGTTGCGCGATGCAACGCCTATATTTACATCTCTGCCGATAATTATATCCGCTGCATTCAGTGCACACACAACGGTCTGGAGTGCCAAATCGGGATAATTATTTTCCTCGCTGAGATGTCCGAGAAGAATATTCTCTGTACCCAAGTTTACTAAAAATTCTGCCGCTTTGCCTGCATCATCATTTGACAGATGACCGAGCTTGCCGCGTATTCTGCGTTTGAGCGGCATAGGATATGAGCCAATCTCAAGCATATTTACATCGTGGTTTGCCTCAAGCAAGACAGTTTTACTGCCCTTTACTGCCGCAAACAAATCCGCTTTAAGCTCACCTATATCGGTCGCGACGGAAATCTTTTCGCCGCCGCTTTCAAAGCTGTAACCGACGGGGTCTGCCGCGTCATGCGGAATGGAAAACGGCGAAACACCGATATCGCCTATCTCAAAGCTATCACCTGTGTTAAAGGTTCTTATAAGCTGCTCGGGGACATTGCCGACAATACCCGACATTGCCGTCCATGTTGCGTGATTGGCGAACACGGGCAGAGAATATCTGCGCATCATAACACCAATTCCCGATATGTGGTCGGAATGCTCGTGTGTTACAACGATGCCGCTAAGCTCTTCGGGGGTAACATCAAGCTCCGAAAGAGCGGCTGCCGCCGCCTTGCCCGAACAACCGCAGTCTATTAATATTTTTGTTTTATCACTATATAGTAAAGCCGCGTTTCCGCGGCTTCCGCTCTTTAGCGAGAATATATTCATTTTTATT
>JAZUCQ010000045.1:0-6367 GCA_045639145.1 Clostridia bacterium
CCGTACGCGCCTGCATTCATATAGACAGCGCCGCCAAGCGTCCCCGGTATACCCGAGGCAAATTCAAGACCTGCAAGTCCGTTATTGAGTGCTGTGCTTGCAAGACGGGAAAGCTTAATTCCCGCCTCTGCCGAAATCGTACATTCAGATACCTCACATTCACTCATTGCCGACGAAATTTTTATTACCGCTCCTCTTATCCCCTTGTCACCGACAAGAAGATTGGAGCCGTTACCCATCACAAAATACGGAATATCAAATCTTTTAAGAAGCTTAATTACCGCAAGCAGCTGATTTGCACCGCCCGGCTGAATAATAATATCTGCTCCGCCACCTATTTTAAAGGTGGTATGCTTGCTCATCGGCTCGTCAACCGCAACCGCAGACATACCGACCGTCTCTGCTATTAACCTCACTACTGCATCAGGTATCATGTGATATATTCCTCCATAACCTATTTTATGCTATCCTTTAAGCCCCGTAAGGTATTTTTCAAACCTGTCTGCCGTTAGGTTTGCAATTAATTCCTCAGGGAAATCAATATCAGCGAGCATCTCTATTGCCCTGTCAAACACTCCAACCTCAAAAGCATTGTGAGCATCTGAACTGACTACTATATTTGTTCCGTACTTTTTGCATGCAAGTGCAATTTTACGGCAATTTTCCGCATTCTGCGGTCTTGCATCATATGAATGGTTGTTAATCTCGATACACTTGTTATATTCCTTTGCCGCCTTGACAACGGTATCTATATCATACGCATAGAGCGGATTTCCGCTGTGACCTATGATTGTTATATACGGGTTTTTCAAAACCCCAAGATAGGTCGCCGTATGCTCCTCCACAGTACCCGCAACATAGCATGGCGAATGAATGGATGCCACCATAACCTCCATCAGCTTCTGCTCGCCAACCGGCAAATCTATATTACCCTTTTTATCAATGATGTTAGCCTCAGCACCGTAGTGCATTCTCACTCCGTCAATCTCCCTCGGAAGTCCGCGCATGTTTCTAAAATGCCAAATATGCGGTGCATCGGGAAGAGCAGGCGCATGGTCGGTCATGCAAAGCATCTCAAGACCGATTTTTTTTGCTGCCGCAGCATTCTCCATCAATGTGCTGTAAGCATGACTGCTGGCACTTGTGTGTGTATGTGTATCAACTAAAATCTTCATACTGTCATTATCTCCTCTAATTGTTTTCAGGCGATCTGCTAACGCTTATCTCCTCCGCCCATATACTCTGCAATACGGCGGTTTAACTCCTCTGCGGCATTGTAACCCATCTTCTTCTGTCTATTGTTCATTGCAGCAACCTCAAATATAACAGCGAGGTTTCTGCCCGGGCGGACAGGAATTGTAAGCGACGGAATGTCAAGTCCCAGAATATTCGTATATTCATCAACAAGACCAAGTCTGTCATACTGCTTTCCTCTCTCCCATGCCTCAAGATGAATAATCAAGTCAATCTTCTCAGACTCCTTTACCGCACCCATACCGAAGATGTTCTTTACATCAACGATTCCGATACCGCGGATTTCTATAAAGTGTCTTATAATATCGGGTGAATATCCTACAAGCGAGATTGAAGATACCTTTTTAATCTCTACCGCATCATCTGCAACAAGACGGTGTCCTCTCTTGATAAGCTCAACCGCCGCCTCACTCTTGCCGACACCGCTCTCGCCCATGATAAGAACACCCTGACCGTATACCTCAACAAGAACACCGTGACGCGTAATCCTCGGTGCAAGCTCTACATTAAGAAATGCGTTAAGTGCACTCGTAAAGTTTGATGTAGGCTGTGCGGTACGCAGAACGGGGGTATCAAATTCCTCCGCAAGCTTCATCATCTCGGGCGTTGCGTTACCGTTTCTTGTCATAACGATAGCCGTTACTTGTTTTTCAAAAAGTCGTCTTAATGCATTATATCGTTCCTCGGATGTAAGTGTCGCCAAGTATGTATTTTCAACCATTCCGAACACTTGTATTCGTCTCGGGTCAAAATAGTCAAAAAATCCCGTTATCTGAAGACCCGGTCGGTTCAAATCCGTTGTTGTAACAAGGATTTCACGGTCTGGGTAATAAAGCTTATCAAGCTTCATTTTACTTACAATTTTAGATAATTCAACGCTGAAAGTTTCCATTTTAGACAACACCTCTTCCATACTATCATAATGTTTAGTTATACTATCTTTCATTATACTATGAACACATATATTTTGCAAATATATTTTTATGTTTTTTGAGTGTTTTTTAGGTGTCTTATCCATAATATAATAAATTTTAAACTTTTTTGTAAAAAATGCTTGCAATCTTTAAATGTTTCTGTTATAATAATTCGAGTTGGATATTTTGTTGAAAATTTAAGGAGGTGTATCTATATGGCAAAATGTGAAATTTGCGGAAAGGGTGTTACTTTCGGAATTAAAGTTTCTCACTCACACCGTAGAGCAAACAAGGCTTGGAAGCCCAATGTAAGACGCGTTAAGGCTATCGTTGACGGCACCCCGACTAAGGTTTATGCTTGCACAAGATGTTTAAGATCCGGTAAGGTAAACCGTGCCGTATAGTCATTTCTTTCTTGTATAGATTATGACGCTTACAAATTAAAAGACCTGCACAATGTGCAGGTCTTTTTTCTTTCTTATCTTACTTTCTTGTAACCTTTACGGCGTATACGATAAACGCAACCACAAGATATACGCAGATTGCAATTATCGGGATACGGATATTCCAATAAGAGCTTACTGCAAGGTTGGGATTTCCCAATACCTTCTGTGCGACCGCTTCCATAACAGGACGAATTCTGTTATAAAATGCAAGCCAAAGCGACACCACAGCACATATACCCATAAATATACCGTAGTTGTTTGCACGGCTTGCATTCTTAACCTTTCCCGATTTGCCGAGAACAAACAATACAACTGCTAAAACTGCAAAAACGGCGGTAAGTACCCAGCATACGGTCTGCATATGTGCAATTACAGCTGTACTTTTATAAAGCGAACCGATAAACAAAAGCGCGATAATACCTACCATACCCCATGAAAGGTTAATCATATACATATTGGTAAGTCTTTCCTTGTGAGCCATCCGCTCTTGTCTTTTTTCATTCTTTGCCTTTTGTGTTGACATTTCTACTCTCCTTTTGTATTTTATAAATTTTACATCTCATTATTTTCGTACATTATTGCAGAAAGTATAGCAGAGCTTACCGTCTCGGTGCGAAGTATTCTCGCCCCTAACCCCACAAGGTTAATCCCGGCAGCCTTTGCCCTTTCTGCCTCGCTGTCTGAAAATCCGCCCTCGGGTCCGATTATCACAGCAATCTCAGATGCTTTATTTTGGTTAAGCACCTCTTTGAGGCTCGCCTGTCCCATATGCCCGAGCATTTCATAAGGCATAATCGCAAGTCCTGCATCTGTCATTCGTTTTATTGCCTCATCAAAGGACACAGCGTTTTCTACCTGCGGCAGAATTCCTCTTCCGCATTGCTTTGCCGCCTCAACGGCAACCTTGTTCCAACGCTTGATTTTTTCAGCCTCTTTTTTGCCGCCGTCAAGCTTTGACACACATCTGTCCATCGCAACAGGTACAATGCTGTATACACCAAGCTCCACCGACTTTTGAATAATACCCTCCATCTTTCCTGATTTTGGTATTCCCTGATAGACAGTTACCTTGACAGACGGCTCCTGCTCCGAAAACTTTGAGGATAGAATTTCCGCCTCGCATCTGTCCTTATCAACCGATGTAAGACGAGCTGTATACTCATATCCCGTTCCGTCAAAAATCAAAACCTCATCCCCGACATTCATCCGAAGAACTCGGGTTATATGTACGGCATCCTCCAATATCACGGCAGTAGCACCGTCTATATTGTGAGGCTCGGTAAAAAATCTTCTCAAAGGTATTACCCCCTTTTACCTTGCAACAATCGCCGCCCAATCGTCATCATGTCGTATCTCTGTAATCTCAAGACCGCTCTCGCAGAGAGCCTCCCTGACCTCGTCAAGCCTTTCTAAAATTATGCCCGAGCAGATAAATGTTGCATTTTCTTTCATAAAGCCTCTCACATACGGAGCAAGCGCAATGATTACATCCGCTACAATATTTGCAAGAACAATCTCATGCTTACCCAAGCAATCGCGAAGCTTTTCATCCGTTGTGATATCACCTGTATAGGTTACATATTTGTCACGCGGAAGGTTGTTAAGTTCAAGATTTGTATATGCAACATCTGTTGCGTTTGAGTCAATATCCACAGCAACCGCTGATGTTGCACCAAGCAAAAGTGCCGTAATCGAAAGTATACCCGAACCGCATCCAAGGTCAAGTACACTGTCGCCCTCTTTAAGATTTTTTTCTATCTCTTCAAGGCAAAAACGGGTGCTCGGATGCGAACCCGTACCGAAGCTCATGCCCGGATTTACAGTGAAAACGGTTCTGCCGTCTGTGTCTTCCGGCTTTTCCCATGCGGGGCAGATAAGTATTTTTTCGCCGACGGGGATAGGGTGAAAATACTGCTTCCAGATTTCAGACCAATCCTCATCCTTGACATTATCAGTGATAATCTCAAGCGTACCATACATTCCCTCGCTGTCTAGCGCTTTAAGCTCCGCCATTGATGTACGAACAGCCGCAAGCTGTTCCATACCTGCCGCACCTCCCGATAAATACAGAGTAATCTGTGTATCGGCATCCTTTAGTCTTTCAAGCTCCTCGTCCACATAGTCCCAATATTTTCGGTTATTCTCTAAAAATTCCTTAAAATCGTCCTTGTCGGAAATCTCTATTCCCGAAATACCAAGGTCTAAAAGTCTGCCGCTGACAGGGTCAATTCCCTCCGCGGTAGTTATTATAGTTGTTTTTATCCAATCCATTATAATCCTCACTTAATATACGCCAAAAAGCACAGTAAATTCTGTGCTTTTTATTTATTTAAATATGTCCTTCATTTTATCAAAGAAAGACTTGCGTTGTTTATATTTTGACGGGTCAACATTGTCGTCAAACTGCCGCAAAATATCCTTTTGACTCTCGGAAAGTCCCTTGGGTATCTCAACCTTAATGGTCACATACTGGTCGCCGCGCTGGGTAGAATTTACCCTCTGCACGCCCTTGCCCTTTAAGCGGAACACCGTACCGCTCTGTGTACCCTCGGGTATGGAGTAAGACACCTTACCGTCAATAGTCGGCACTTGAACCTCTGCACCAAGGGTAGCCTGAACAAACGAGATAGGATAGTCACACAGAATATCATAACCCTGACGGACAAACAGCTTGTGACCGCGAACTCTTACATTCAAGATAAGGTCGCCCGATGCACCGCCGTTCGTGCCTGCATCACCCTCGCCTCTTACATACACCTGCTGTCCGTTGTCAATTCCCGCAGGAATTTTAACACGAACCTTTTTGTTCTTTCGGGTATTACCCTCACCGCCGCAGGTATGACAAGGATTTTTATTTATTGTACCCTTGCCGCCGCAGCTGTCACATGTACGAACACTCTGGAAGTTACCGAGAGGTGTTCGCTGAACAGTTCTGACCTGACCTGTTCCGTGACATGTGGGACAGGTTGTGGGTGTTGTTCCCTTTTCTGCACCGCTACCGCCGCACTCGGTACACTTTTCAAGATGATTAATGCTTATCTCGCGTTCTGTACCAAAGCATGCTTCTTCAAATGACAAGTCAACAGTATATCCCAAATCTCTGCCGCGTCTCGGGGCATTCGGGTTTTGTCTCTGTCCGCCAAAGCCGCCCCCGAAAAAGCTGCTGAATATGTCACCCATATCAAAATCGCCAAAGCCTCCGCCGCCGTAGCCGCCGCCTGCTGTCTGGTCAAACGCAGCATGACCGAACTGGTCATACTGCTGTTTTTTATTAGCATCGCTGAGCACCTCATATGCCTCGGTTGCCTCTTTAAACTTTGCCTCTGCCCCCTCCTTATCGTTGGGGTTGAGGTCGGGGTGATATTTTTTAGCAAGCTTTCTGTATGCTTTTTTTATTTCATCGGCTGAGGCGCTCTTGTCAACGCCGAGCACCACATAATAATCTCTTTTATCTGCCATAATCAATAGCCCCTTAAATTAGTTGTTGTCGTCATTTACCTCTGTGTATTCAGCGTCAACAACATTATCTCCGCCCGGAGCCTGCTGTGCACCCTCTGCGCCCTGTGCTCCTGCCGCCTGCTGAGCCTGAGCATAAAGCTTTTCGGATACAGCGTAGAAGCTCTTCTGAAGTGCCTCTGTCTGTGCCTTTACAGCCTCAACATCAAGCTCTGCTGATTTGAGCATTTCCTTAAGCTTATCAACCTCTGCCTGAACAGATGCCTTTTCGTCTGCCGAAATCTTGTCGCCAAGCTC
>JAZUCQ010000046.1:0-2239 GCA_045639145.1 Clostridia bacterium
TTTTAAACCGCAATATTTAACCCATGAGATTTTGTCATTACCCTCAAGGTACTCTGCAACAGCCTGTGCATTGCTGCAATGACGCTCCACTCTGAGCGGAAGAGTCTCAAGTCCGATGTTAAGTAAAAACGCATTATGAGGTGACGGAATTGAACCCAAATCCCTCATAACCTGAGCGGTCAGCTTTGTGATATATGCCGCTTTACCGAACTTTTCGGTATATGTGATGCCATGATACGATTCATCGGGAGTGGTAAGTCCGGGGAACTTTCCGCTTGCCTCCCAATCAAAGTTACCGCTGTCTACAACCGCACCGCCAACACTTGTGGCATGTCCGTCCATATATTTTGTGGTGGAGTGAACAACGATATCCGCACCCCATTCAAAGGGACGGCAATTTATAGGTGTTGCAAATGTATTGTCTATGATAAGCGGAACCTTGTGTGCATGTGCAACCTTTGCCCACTTTGCTATATCAAGAACAACAAGGGCGGGGTTTGCAATTGTCTCGCCGAACATTGCCTTTGTATTTTCACGGAATGCCGCAGAGAGTGTCTCCTCGTCGCTGTCGGGGTCTACAAAGGTAACATCTATGCCGAGCTTTTTCATCGTAACGCCAAACAGATTAAATGTTCCGCCGTACACACTTGAAGAGCATACAAAGTGGTCGCCTGCCTCGCAGATATTGAAGATTGAGTAAAAGCATGCTGCCTGTCCTGACGATGTGAGCATTGCCGCAACGCCACCCTCCAAATCTGCAATCTTTGCCGCAACAGCATCATTTGTGGGGTTTGCAAGACGGGTATAGAAATATCCGCTGTCTTCTAAATCAAAAAGTCTTCCCATCTGCTCTGTCGAGCCGTATTTCCAAGTTGTGCTCTGGTAAATCGGAAGAACTCTCGGTTCACCGTTTTCGGGAGTATATCCCGATTGTATACATTTTGTTTCTATTCTCATTTGACTTGTCCTCCTTTAATTTATATAACTCTTGTTAAAACAGCATACAAAACAGGTATTGAAATAATACACAGAGTATGCGAAATCATTGCCATTGATGCGCCCGTTCTTGTCTCACCGCCGTATGCGGCAGGAAATATAATTGTATTCATGCCAACGGGCGTTGCATATGCAAAAAATGCAAGTATAATTGCTAAATCTGACGCCCTCAAAAGCTTTAATATACCAAGTAATATTACAGGTATAACCACAAGCCTCAGCACCGACACAATATAAACCTTTTTGTCAGCCAAAAGCCCACGGATTGAATATCCGCCGATTACAAATCCCGTAAGTATCATCGCAAGAGGCGCCATGCACGCCTTGCAATAATCAATCGTTGTTGCAATAAATGACGGTACATATGCCGAAAATCCTGTAAGACCTAATGCTGCACCTGTCAATATTGCCACAAATATGGGATTTAACAGATTTTTAATCGGATTTTGATTGGTTTCTCCCTTAGGAATGAGTATTATAATTCCCCATGTATACACCACAAGATTAAGAGGAAGTGTGAATAACAGATATTTATAAAGTATCTCAGGGTCTGCCGCACCGAGTATTTCAGGCACGATAGCATTACCCATAAACGAGAAGTTAGCAAATGTCAACGCATATTTATAAATATTTCTTTTATACCTATCATCCCTTACAAAAATCCTTGACATTGGAATAGAAATCGCAAGTACCAAACACAGACCTATCGCACTGTATATAATAAGCGTATAGTATTGTGATAGTGAGCTTATTGTGCAGTAATTCATAAAATTGCTCAATATGAGAGCAGGAACAAAAATATAATTTTCAAGTTTCGCCATAACGGCGTCGGCATTGTCCGGAATAAGTCTCTTTTTCTTCAGTACAAATCCAATAATTATACACATAAACATTACGAGCATAGGCACCAGAGTCGCCAAAAATGTCTCTAACATATTTAAGTCATAACCTTTCTGCGATAGAATACCAACTTATGCTATTTTATCACAGAAATAAAAAAAATACAACATATTTTAAAATTTTTATATGTAACTCATTTTATTTCCTATGATATATGCTTTTTGCTTTATTGTAAAACTGCCGTTTAAGGGGTTGTCACTTTCACTCGTGCGAAAGTAACCAAAGCACGGTCGGGGAGTACCCCGACACCCCCATCAGCGCACCCGAAAAAGATATGTTTTAATCATTCGGATTTATTTCGCAGTCGCCATGACGCAGCGTTACTTTAGTGCGCGTGATATTC
>JAZUCQ010000047.1:0-19850 GCA_045639145.1 Clostridia bacterium
GCAAACCATCTGCGGCGTATGAAAAGCTATGTACCTGTGATTATTCCGGAATGGGACGGTCAAACAAAAAGTTATGGGTTTCCTGCACCTTGCCTCCCCTGAGGTAAATCCGGGGAATCCGCTTGCCAATGACACAAAGAATCTCATAGTTGATGGTTCCCATCTTTTCGGCAAGGCTCTCTACCGGTAATTCTATATTATCGCCTTCGCCGAACAAAATGACTTCGTCGCCGATAGCAATAGTATTGACATCTGTTACATCAAACATACATTGATCCATACAAATATTTCCGAGATTGTTGCATAATTTTCCGTCTGCTATAATCTGAACCTTTCCCGAGAGTGTTCTCGAATATCCGTCCGCATAGCCGACAGGAACGGTAGCAACTCTGCATTCTTTTTCTGCGGTGAACCGTCTGCCGTAGCTGACGCTCTCGCCTGTATTGATGGTTTTTACATTGGTAATTCTTGCTTTAAATGTCATTGATGGTTTAAGCCCCAGCGCAGAGCAGTCAACAAATTCAGACGGCTTGTGTCCGTACAGAATAATTCCGGGGCGAACCATATCCATATGCATATGCGGAAAGCGGATAAGCGCCGCGCTGTTACAGCAATGGCGGAGCGGAATGTCAAGTCCGAGCATCTTTAGCTTGTCGCATATCTCGCAAAATCTTTCAAACTGAAGATTTGTATAATCATCGTCATTGTCATCTGCAACCGAGAAATGCGTGAATATTCCGTCAATATCCATGTTGGGAAGAGCCGCAATCCTTAAAATTTCGGCAACAGATGCCTCGTTTTCCTGAGCGTTGTCACCAAATCGGTAACCAACTCTGCCCATGCCTGTATCAATTTTTATATGAAGCTTTGCGCATTTGTTAAGCTTTACTGCGGCATCGGAAAGAGACTTTGCCAAAGAAAAGTCAAAGCATGCAGGAATAATATCATTTGCAACAAGAACCTCTGCCTCGCTTGCGCGGCTGTGACCGAGTATTAAAATGGTGTGTTCTATACCGCATTTTCTAAGCTGTATTGCCTCGTCAAGGCATGCAACCGCAAGTGCGTCTGCACCGTTTTCCAAAAGGGTGCGTGCAGTCTCTAAATAGCCGTGACCGTATGCGTCTGCCTTGACAATGCCGAGAATTTTGACAGAAGAATCTACATATCTTCTGATTGCTCTGATATTATTCTCGATGGCATCTAAATTTATTTCAGCCCATGCTCGATTTTCAAATTCCATATAATTGACCTCTTTATATTACGATTTATATACCCGATAATTTCATAATTGCGTTTGGCAGCTTTTTAATCACATCACCTGCAATAAGACTAAACTCACCAACCTCGGCTGCTGCTAAATCCGCGGCAAGACCGTGGAGAAAAGCACCCAGACATGCCGCATCATACGGAGCACATCCCTGACCGATAAACGAGGCGATAATGCCCGTTAAAACATCACCCATACCGCCGCTTGCCATACCGCAGTTTCCTGTCTTGTTTATGCAAAACCTGCCGTCGGGAGATGCAATCACCGTCTCAAAGCCTTTGAGTAGAACAACACAGTCCCACTCTTTTGCAAACCGCAGGGCAACACCTGTACGGTCAGAATTAATCTCGCTGACCGAAAGCTTTGTGAGCCTTGACATCTCGCCGGGGTGAGGGGTAAGAACTGCGGCACAGTTTTTGGTTTTTAAAATATCTGTATCGGCTGCGATAGAATTCAATCCGTCTGCATCAATAACGCAGGGTATTTTTTTTGTAAGAATCGCAGATACTATTTCTCTGATATCATCAGTATTACCAAGTCCCGGTCCGACAGCACAGACATCCGAGGCGGAAATTTTGTCGCATATAACAGATATTGCATCTTTGCTGAGCCTGCCGTCTCTGCATGGCAGAGGCAGAGTCATAGCCTCTAAAAGCGCGGTTGCCACAATAGGCTGCACACTTTCAGGTGTACCGAGTGTAACAAGACCGCTACCGGAGCGAAGCGTTGCCTTTGTACAAAGGCAAGCCGCACCCGTCATTCCGACCGAGCCTGCCACAATAAATACCCTTCCGCAGTCGCCCTTGTTCATATCCTTGCGGCGGACGGGAAGAAGCTGTGCATATTTTTTGTAAACTTCGGGACTGATTTTATGCATAGATTAATCCTCTAAAAATACCTTTTGGGGATTTAAACGGCGGAAGCCGTCTTTAATTGTATCGTTCGGGTTGAACAAAAGCATATGCTTCCTACCGTCAACATTGTATAAAACAAAGTATACGCCATCGTCTTTGATTGATGAACAAGCGTAAACCTTTTTAATCTCACGGTTTTGCATATAGCCTGCAAAGGCACGGTTTTTTGTTGTTCCCATCATATCAATATCACGGGCATTAATCTCTGTTACGCACTTTCTTTTGCGTGCAGCAATAATTTTATCAACATCAAGAGCTCCGTTGGTAAAGCAGTATTCATATTCAAGATTGATTGATGTACCAACATTGTAAATAACATATACAAGTGCCGCACCTGCAAAAAATATAATTGTACCTATAAATGGAACTGTGTTAAATATAAACATTGCCATAATTACAACCGTTGCGGCAACAAGACAGAGGAGAAGTTTGACATAGTCAAGCGGTTGTCTCTTTCTTCTGATAATTTGTTCAACAAAAATATCCATAATAATTTCCATAGCCTTTCTGCTTATAATTCTACTTCTGTATTATAACTCTTATTTAAGCAAAATGCAAGGGTATTTTATCATCTTTAACAATTAGGTAACAAAAATTAAATAGTGACAAAATTTAAGTATTATGGTAAAATAAAGCAGTATGAATTTTAAAGATAATGAGGTGCAGTTATGGCGATAAAAATAATAGGAGCAGGTCTTGCAGGCTGTGAAGCAGCATGGCAGGCGGCAAATCTTGGGGCAGAGGTAGTTCTTTGCGAGATGAAACCCGAAAAGAAATCTGCCGCACACAAAAGTGATAGTTTTGCCGAGCTTGTATGCAGTAATTCGCTCCGTGCCGACGGAATACACAATGCGGTAGGATTGTTAAAAGAGGAAATGCGGATAATGGGTTCGTTGATTATGGAGTGTGCAGACGCGACAAAGGTTCCGGCAGGCGGTGCTCTTGCGGTTGACCGAGACGGATTTTCGCAGATGGTGACAGATAAAATCAAGGCGCACCCCAATATAAAAATCGAATACGGCGAGGTATCGAAAATCAATCCTGATCAATACACAATAGTTGCCGCAGGTCCTCTTGCGTCAGATGCAATAAGTGAGGAAATCGCAAAATTTACGGGCGGCGAATATCTTCACTTCTTCGATGCGGCGGCACCGATTGTAAGCTATGACAGCATTGATATGACAAAGGCTTTTTGTGCCGCACGCTACGGCAAGGGCGGCGCGGATTACATTAACTGCCCTATGAATAAAGAGGAGTATACTGCGTTTTGGCGTGAGTTGATTTCGGCAGAGGCAGCACCCGTTCACGGCGATATTGATAACCCAAAGGTTTTTGAGGGTTGTATGCCGATAGAGGTTATGGCGGCAAGGGGAGAGGATACCATGAGATTTGGTCCTCTAAAGCCTGTCGGACTTACCGACCCGAGAGATAACTCAAGACCATATGCGGTGGTACAGCTGAGACGCGACAATGCGGTAGGCAGTATGTATAATATTGTCGGTTTCCAGACGCACATTAAGTTCGGGGAGCAAAAGAGGGTGTTCTCTATGATACCGGGACTTGAAAATGCGGAATTTGTGAGATACGGCGTAATGCACAGAAACACCTATATTAATTCGCCCAAACTGCTCACAAACACTTACAGAATGAAGGAATATGACAAGATTTATTTTGCAGGTCAGATAACAGGAGTTGAGGGATATATTGAGTCTGCGGCATCGGGACTTCTGGCGGGCAGGTGTGCTGCACTTTCGATGAGCGGAAAAGAGGAACTGCATTTTGGAAACGATACCGCAATAGGCGCACTCGCCACATATGTGTCAAATGGCAGTATTGTGAACTTCCAGCCGATGAATGTGAATTTTGGCATAATGGCAGACCTCGGGGTTAGAATAAAAGACAAAAAACAAAAGGCGGAAGCCTTTGCTCAGAGAAGTCTTGAGATAATCAAAGCTACTGAGCAGGAAAAAAATTAAAAAATTTGAAAAATACTTGACTATTAGAGTTTATAGAGTTATAATACTCGGAAAGATTAAAATATAAGTAAAGGATTTAGAGATATGAATTGTCGCAATAGTATCCACAGAACAAGTGAATATTATTTTGGCTTTAGCTTTAGCTTTTTTGGCTACGGCTATTTTGGCTACGATAATTTTAAAGCTTTGAACCTGATTTGACTTATAGCAATACTTAAATCAAATGCATGCATAGGGCGGGTTCAAAGGGACCTGCCCTTTTTGTTGCAATAAAAACGGAGGATGATGAAAATGGTAGTAATTATGAAACCCAGAACAAGTGAAGAGGATGTCGAGAAGGTCATTTCCTACATCCGTGATATGGGACTTGATGTAATGATTAACAAGGGTGTTGACTGCACGGTGCTCGGTCTACTTGGCGACACAAGCCTTGTTGACCCCGGAACACTTATGCTCAATGTCCATGTTGACAGAGTTATGCGAATAGCTGAACCCTTCAAAAAGGCGAGCCGTAAATTCCATCCCGAAAGCTCATCCGTTAAGGTTGGCGATGTTGAGATTGGTGAGGGAAAAGGCTTTACCGTTATTGCAGGTCCCTGCTCGGTTGAGAGCGAGGCACAAATTCTTGAGGTTGCAAACGGCGTAAAGGCGGCAGGTGCAAAGCTTCTTCGCGGAGGCGCATTTAAGCCGAGAACATCCCCGTATTCATTCCAGGGCTTGGAGCTTGAAGGTCTTGAGCTTTTGAAGAAGGCGAGAGAAGCAACGGGACTTCCCATTGTTACCGAGATTATGTCGCCTAAAATGGTAGAGACTTTTGAAGAAAATGTCGATATAATTCAGGTTGGTGCAAGAAATATGCAGAACTTTGACCTGCTTAAGGAGCTTGGAAAATGCACAAAGCCGATACTCTTAAAGAGAGGCTTATCTTCTACAATAGAAGAGTGGCTTATGTCGGCTGAGTACATCTTAGCAGGCGGAAATCAGAATGTAATTTTGTGTGAGAGAGGTATCAGGACCTTTGAGACATACACAAGAAATACACTTGATTTAAGTGCAATTCCTGCGGTTAAAAAGCTGAGCCACCTTCCTGTGGTAGTTGACCCGTCACATTCGGCAGGTATGCGCTGGATGGTAGAGCCGCTTTCGCTTGCGGCTATGGCAGTAGGTGCTGACGGTCTTATTATAGAGGTTCACAACTGCCCCGAAAAGGCACTTTGTGACGGAGCACAGTCGCTTGATATTCCTCAGTTTGATGCGCTGATGAACAAGTTCAAGGCAATCGGCGGAAACCTTGGAATAGAAGTATAATACAATTTGCAATACACATAAAGCCAAAAAAGACTATGCGTAATCAAATTTGCAGGAGGAATTATGACAATGGAAAGCGACTTTAAAACGGCGGTAATAGGACTTGGGATAATCGGCGGTTCTGCCGCATATGCATTAAAGGGATTTTGCGGCGGCAAGGTTGTCGGCTGTGACAGAAACGCTGAGACAAGAGAGGCGGCGCTCAAATGCGGTGCTGTGTCGGAGGTTTTTGAGAGCGCAGGCGATGCAATAGAGGGAGCAGATTTGATAATTCTTGCAACCTACCCTGACGGTATTGTAAAAACCGTTGCCGAAAACAGACACCGTTTCAAAAGCGGAGCGGTTATCACAGATGTATGCGGTGTGAAGACGGGCATTACGGAGGAGATGGCAAAGGTTGTGCCCGAAGGGGTTGAATATGTCGGAGGTCACCCTATGGCAGGCAAGGAGACAGACGGTTTTGAAAGTGCATCTTTTGATATGTTTGAGGGATGCGGATTTATAATAACACCGACGGACGGCACGAGTGAGGAAAGCATCGCACTTGTCCGCAAAATGGCAGAATATATGGGAGCTAAGAGAATTGCCGTATGCGAACCAAAACTTCATGACAGTACAATCGCATACACAAGCGACCTTATGCACATTGCCGCATCTGCACTCTGCCTTGATTTCCACGAGAATATGAGCCTTGCATATACCGCAGGAGCTTTCCGTGATTGTACTAGGGTTGCATACATAAACCCCGAGCTTTGGACAGAATTGTTTTTAGAAAACGCTGATAATACATTATTTGAGATAGACAGATTTATAGGCTCCCTGACCAAATTCAGAGATGCGATAGCAGACAGAGATGTAAATCAACTGTGTTCTCTACTTACAAGAGTACGGGAAAATAAAATTGAGATGCAAAACAGGGAATAGAGGTCTTTCGAGAAAGTTCCTTTCCCGAAAGGCCTCCGGCGGATTTAATTGTCCGTGCAAAATTTTCCTCGCATAAAAGCTCGGGAATGCACATGGACATTAATAATCTCTTATCATTCCTTGCTCTGCGGATA
This sequence comes from Clostridia bacterium, assembly GCA_045639145.1. Classification (GTDB taxonomy): domain Bacteria; phylum Bacillota; class Clostridia; order Monoglobales; family Monoglobaceae; genus UMGS1820. The sequence goes on from JAZUCQ010000047.1 coordinate 6,524, forward strand.
AGAGAAATTTCATCACTATTTGTGCCGACGCAGAGCGGCGGAATGGAGATTATTATGAAAACACTTAGAGTAAATCTGCCGGGCAGAGAATATGATATTTACATAGGAAAAGGCATACTGGACAATGCAGGCGAGCTTATAAGATGGATTTCGGGTTGCAAAAAGACCGCGGTTGTAACCGATACCAATGTAGGACCTTTATATGCAAAACGGCTTTGCGAGACTCTTGCTCAGCACGGCTTTGAAACCAAGGTTATAACGGTTGACGCGGGGGAGCAGAGCAAGTCCTTGTCTGTTCTGGAGAGGCTCTATGCAGAAATGCTTGATTTTAAAATCACAAGGTCTGATTTGATTATCGCACTCGGCGGCGGTGTTGTGGGAGACCTCACGGGTTTTGCGGCGTCAAGTCTTTTGCGTGGTATTCCGTTTGTGCAGATACCGACAACGCTTTTGGCTCAGGTGGACTCTTCTGTGGGTGGCAAGGTTGCGGTAAATCTGCCTCACGGCAAAAATTTAGTGGGGGCGTTTTATCAGCCAAAGCAGGTGCTTATAGATACCGAATGTCTGCGTACACTCAAACACGAAACACTCGCTGACGGAATGGCAGAGGTAATAAAATACGGTACAATTTCGGATGCGGATTTGTTCGCTGTATTAGAAAATATAAAAGATACTGAAGAATTATTTGCAAAAATTCCCGAAATAGTATATACTTGTTGTGATATAAAAAGACAGATTGTCGAGGATGATGAACTTGACACGGGCGGAAGAATGGTTTTAAACTTCGGTCACACCTTTGGTCATGCCATCGAAAAGAAGTACGGATACTGCGGCTATACTCACGGAATGGCGGTTGCGGTCGGTATGGTTATGGCGTGCAGATGGGGTGAGACACGGGGTATTACGCCCAAGGGTACTGCGGAGCGGATGGAAAAAATTCTGCAAAGCTATTCACTGCCGATTTCAGCCGAGCTGACGGCTGAGGAGTTATCCTCTGCCGCAGGCGTTGACAAAAAGGGTGTGGGTGCAAAGCTCAATCTCATTTTGCTTAAAAACATAGGCGAGGCGCTTATTTATCCTATTGACAAGACCGAAATCTGATGCGGCTTCTCTGTCTGACTTTCAACACGGAGGAAATTAAATGGACAATGTAACACTAACCCCCCGAATGCTAAAGGGAACAGTTAAAATACCGCCGTCTAAAAGTGTGGCACACCGAGCAATAATCGCGGCGGCACTCTCGGGCGGAGAGTGTCTTTTGACAAATACTGCGATAAACGATGATATTACCGCAACGCTTGGCGGTATGAGAGCGCTTGGTTGTAAATATACCGTCAACAAGACTAAGGGCGAGATAAAAATTGCACCCAAGAAACAGAAAAAATCGGGAGAGATAGAAATTGACTGCTGTGAGAGCGGTTCTACTCTGAGGTTTTTAATACCCATTGCTTTGCTGAGCGGAAAACCCGTTAAGCTTACGGGCAGAGGCAGACTTATGCAAAGACCTCAAAAGCCGTATCTTGATATGTTTGATAAAAAGGGCATCAGATACGAATGCGGTGCGGATTACATAAAGCTTGACGGACAGCTCACAAGCGGTGTCTTTGAGATGCCGGGCAATGTAAGCTCACAGTTTATAACGGGATTGCTTTTTGCTCTGCCGCTTTTGGAGGGAGACAGCGAAATCGTAATCACAACTCTGACAGAGTCAAAATCGTATATTGATATCACGCTGAAGGTTTTGGCGGATTTCGGAATTGAAATAGAAAACCATAATTATATGCGTTATGTCATCAAGGGCGGTCAGAAGTATAAATCTGCAAACTACGAAATCGAGGGCGATTATTCACAGGCGGCGTTTTTCCTTGTTGCAGGAGCAATCGGCTGTGATGTGCAATGCACAGGACTTAAAGAGGACAGCCTGCAAGGTGACAGAGAGATAATTGATATAATAGAGAGAGCCGGAGGCATAATTGAGAGGACAAAAGACGGAATAAAAGCGCGTATGAGCCCAAATATGCAGGGTATAACCGTTGATGTGCGTAACATTCCCGACCTTGTGCCGATAATGGCTGTTTTGCTTTCGTTCTGCAAGGGAGAGAGCAGAATAATAAATGCAGGCAGACTCCGTATGAAAGAGAGCGACCGTCTTGCTGCGATATCGAGTGAGCTTAAACACCTCGGGGCAGACATAACCGAGGAGAGTGACTCTCTTAAGATAGTTGGGCGGCAGACGCTTGAAAGCAATAATATTTCTGCGTGGGGAGACCACAGAATTGCAATGGCAACCGCGATTGCGGCGTGCCGATGCGAGGGCGGAGATATGACAATAGTGGGGGCAATACCTGCTGTTAAAAAGTCATATCCTGACTTTTTTGATGTATATAAAAAATTATAAAGGATTGAATATAAATGAATATATGGGGCGAAAAATTCAGAATAAGCATATTCGGTGAATCCCACGGAGAGGGGATAGGCATTGTTATTGACGGAATACCGCCTTCGACAGAGCTTGATATGGCGGAAATTTCTGCGCAGATGAACAGACGCAGACCGGGCAAGGACAAGCTTTCCACCCCGAGGGCGGAGGGCGACGAGGTTAAAATTCTGTCAGGTATGAGAGATGGTAAAACTACGGGTACGCCCCTTTGCGGAATAATAATGAACACCAATACACGCTCCAAGGATTATCAGCCGCAGTTGATGCGACCGGGACATGCTGATTATACCGCGATTAAAAAATACGGAGACAGCCGCGATTTTCGCGGCGGCGGACACTTTTCGGGAAGGATTACGGCTCCGCTTGTTTTTGCAGGAGCGGTTGCAAGACAGGTTCTTGAAAAATACGGCGTGACTGTCGGTTCGCACATATATTCAATAGGTGATGTGTGTGATACCCCGTTTGATATGACGGGACTTAATGCGGACATATTAAAAGAGATGTCAAAAAAGGATTTCCCTGTTCTTGACGAGAAAAAAGGCGAGGAGATGAAGCAGGTAATAGACAGCCACAGAATGGATAAAAATTCTGTCGGCGGTGTTATTGAGTGCGGAATATGCGGATGCCCTGCAGGGATTGGTTCGCCGTTTTTCGGCTCGGTTGAGAGCAGATTATCTTCTATGATGTTTTCAATTCCGGGGGTTAAGGGAATTGAGTTTGGTCTTGGCTTTGATTTTGCAAAGACGGACGGACGGACAGCTAATGATGAATTTTACACAGAGGGCGGAGAGGTGAAAACCTACTCCAACAACAATGCAGGTATAAACGGCGGTATTACCAACGGAATGCCTGTTGTGTTCAGGCTTGCAATGAAGCCGACCCCCTCGATTGCATCGGTGCAGAGAACCGTGGATATAGAAAAGATGGAGAATACAACCATTGAGATACACGGCAGACATGACCCCTGCATTGTTCATCGTGCGGCGGTTGTGGCAGAGAATGCGGCTGCGATTGTAATGCTTGATATGATTTTGGAATGAAAGGAATAACCATTATGAATGAACTCGAAAAACTGAGAGACGGAATAGACAAGCTTGACAGACAGCTTTTGCCGCTCTTTTTAGAGAGAATGGAGTTGTGCGGCAAGGTTGCCGATTACAAAAGAGAAGTAGGTATGCCTGTTCTTGATGCCGTGCGTGAGGCACAGGTGCTTGAAAACAAAATGTCACTTCTGGAAAATGACAGTATGAAGAACGAGGTATATGAATTTTTCAACTCGATTATGACAATCAGCCGTGTAAGACAGAATAAAATTCTTTTTGATACGGAGGAGAGAGTTCATTCTGCGGATATGATAAAAAAATCCGTAGGCAGAATTGAAAATCCGAGGATTGTATATTTCGGCAGCGAGGGTGCATACAGCGAAGAGGCAGCTATCGGTGTTTTCGGTGAGGGTTGTAACAGATTTTATGCAAAGACATTCGAGGATGCGTTTTCGGCACTTTCTGAGGGTAGAGCAGATTATGCGGTTTTACCGATAGAAAATTCCTCAACGGGAACGATTGCGGATGTTGCGGATTTGCTTGCAGACTTAGAATATTACATAGTGGGTGAGATTTACATTCCCATAAGGCATTGTCTTATGGGTGTGCCGGGGGCAAAGCTTTCGGATATAAAAACTGTTTATTCGCATGAGCAGGCAATATTGCAAAGCCGCGAGTTTTTAAAGACCTTAAATGATGTTCAATGCGAGACATACCACAGTACGGCACTTTCCGCAAAGGCGGTGTCCGAGGGTGGAGACAAAACAAAAGCGGCTATTGCGGCAAAGAGAAACGCAGAGCTTTATAACCTCGAAATTTTAACCGAGGGAATTAACAGCAGTGATGTGAATACAACACGCTTTGCGGTTATCTCAAAAAACCCCGAGGTATCAGAGAAAAGCAACAAGGTCAGCGCAGTGTTTAAGCTAAAGCATGAGAGCGGTCAGCTCAGCCGTATTCTTGCGACATTTGCAAGGGGCGGACTTAATCTTTTGAAGCTTGAATCAAGACCTATGCCCGAGAGCCCGTTTGAATACAGATTTTTTGTTGACTATACGGGAAGTCTTTTAGATAATGATGTAAGGTCGATTACCGATACCGCAATGTCAGAGGCAGAGAGCTTTACATTACTCGGAAATTACGAAAGCTTTGTAAGGTGAGAAATTATGGATATTGTATTGATTGGTATGCCGGGCTGCGGCAAAACAACACTTGGAAAAATGTTGTCGAAGCGTCTTGGTATGGAATTTGCAGATGCCGATGCAGAGATTGAAAGATATGAGGGAAGGAGCATTCCCGACATATTTGCAACCGACGGAGAGGCGTATTTTCGCAAGGTTGAAACGGAGTGCCTTAAAAATATGCTCGGTTTAAACAGAGTGATATCAACGGGCGGCGGTGTTGTTGTAACCGAGGAAAATCATACGATTTTAAAAAACAGCGGTGCGGCAGTTGTTTTCATTGACAGACCTACGGAATGTATAATGAATGATATAAAGACCGCTGACAGACCGCTTCTTGCAGAGGGTAAGGAGAGAATAAAAAGACTTTATGACGAGAGGTATGACAAGTATATGAGCCTTTGCAATATAAGGGTTGTGAATGACAAAACCAAAGAAGATGTTATATCAGGGATAATTGAAGAGGTGAAAAGTTATGAAAATAATGGTGATTAACGGTCCTAATCTTAATATGCTCGGTGTTCGCGAGCCCGGAGTTTACGGTGAGCAGAATTATTCAGACCTTGAGGCGTATATCGAAAAGTATGCAGACGGACTTGGGGTAGAGGCGGTAGTTATGCAGAGCAACAGCGAGGGTGACATAATAGATTATATTCACTATGCCCTCGGAACATGTGATGCAATCGTTATAAATCCGGGTGCGTATACTCATTACAGCTATGCGATTTTTGATGCGTTAAAAGCTGTAAATCTGCCGACCGTTGAGGTGCATATAAGTAATATCCACAAGAGAGAGGAATTCCGTCATAGGTCGGTAACTGCGCCTGCCTGCATAGGACAGATATGCGGACTTGGATTTATGGGATATACACTTGCGATTGATTATCTGATTAAAAATGCGACACCTGATAAGGAGGACGAGGAATGATACATCTTGCAGTAATAGGCGACCCTATCGAGCACAGCTTGTCTCCTAAGGTTCACGGAGCGGCACTTTCTGCTATGGGTATTGAATATGAATACGAAAAGGTACAGGTTAAAAAGGGCGGACTTGAAGACTACATCAAGTATGCAATAGATACAAAAACCGACGGCTTTAATCTTACAATGCCGCACAAGGTTGATATAATTCCTTATCTTGAGGATATTGACGAAGAAGCAAAATTGTTTTCTTCGGTAAACACTGTTTGTGTAAGAGAGGGCAAGCTGTACGGATACAATACCGATGCGATTGGATTTGAGCTTTCAATCAAGGATTGCGGCAGCGGCTTTGAGGGTAACAATGTTGTTATACTCGGTGCAGGAGGAGTGGCACGAACCCTCGCACTTAAGGCGGCGATGAGTGGTGCAAAAAGCCTGCGGATACTCAATAGATTTGAGAATGAAACGGCTGAGGTTTGTGATATAGTTAAAGCAAAGTCTGATATCGAGATTATCTGCGGCGGATTTTCAGACGAGGAGCTTATTGAGGGTTGCAGGACAGCGGATTTACTGATAAACGCAACACCGCTTGGTATGAGCGGTTGTCCGCAGTACGAGAGCCTCGAGTTTTTAAAGGCGTTGCCAAAGCACGCGTTTGTGTCGGATTTGATATACAATCCGTCAAAAACAGAGTTTTTGAGAGAGGCAGAGAAATTGGGACATAAGACCTTAAACGGACTTGGAATGTTAATTTATCAGGCACTTGCCGCAGAGGAATATTATCTCGGTACAAAAATTGATATGAAGTCAGTATTTGAAAAGGTAAAGCAGACTATTTAGATAACATAATATTGATAACGGCAGCATCTTTTAAGAGGTGCTACCGTCTGCATGTCTATAAACTTAAGTTTAATGCAAATCCAATGCAGAAATAGTAGCTAAACCAACATTTGAGTTGCCGAAGGTATGTGTTTGTAATCTCGTGATATCTTTTAAAGCACCACGCTCGGAATATCACGCGCACTAAAGTAACGCTGCGTCACATCGTCACAACTCGCCATTATTGCTCGGATTGTCTGTTCGCCAATCCTTTGCTTTATATGGCGGTTGCTCCTCTTTCCCAAAAAATCTCGGCTAAAGCCTCGACTTTTCGGGAGTCCTGCCTCCCTCTGACGAGGGACTAGGCTTTGCCTGTGCGTTAGCTGGTGGCAAAATCGTAGATTTTGACGGAGGGAGAGATTTATGTGATGGAGGTGTCGGGACACTCACTGACTGCATTTTGGTTGCTTTATCTGTTGTCATAAAATTAACCCCCATATCAAAATATGATACGCAGTATCCAAAGAAAAAGGCAGAAACAAGAAATTGAAAGAAACCTCTATTCCGTTGATTTTTTCTCTGGAAGTTTAATTGTTTTTGTCAAGAAGTTTTTTCAAGGAAAAATCAAGAATTAGCGATTTTCGTTCCGCAAGCATCGTTTTATAAAATCTTTTTTGCAAATCAGTTGTGTATGGAGTTTGATCTATAATTCTATCAATTTCATTCATATAGATTTTAGGTACAATTCTCTTTAATGCATCGTTGCAATCTTCGTTCTGCAAAGATGAAATGAAATCAAAATAGTTAATTTTCTGGCCGTTTATTTTTATTCCCGATAACGGAATAGAAAATACTCGCATGTCTCTCTGCTTTTTATCGTTTAAGGTTGCCTCCATAATTTCTTCGTCTGCCTGCGGATACAAGCAACTGCCGCAATCGTATATTGGAGCCAGTTTCATTTCATCGTTATCAACATTATAAAGAAATCCCCAGTTACCGTTGTGTCTGTCCCAATTACCGATAAGAGCATCAACTATAAATACATTCCAAAACCACATTCTTAATTCTTCAGGGGGAACTGCCTGTTGTTCATCGATGGCATGCATAATATCGTCAAGTTCGGTTCCGTATCCGTTATGAACAGAATCAATGATAGTATTTTTTAGCGAGGCAAAGTCTTGAAGTACTACACCGGATGAAGTGAAATCCTTACAAGCTACTACAACCTTTTCTTTACCTTTCACACAATAAGTTCCAAGCAATGTTTCTTGGGCAGGAATGCCAACACTCTCGAAAATATGGCAACCAATATATTCCGATACACAACCATTTGTAAAACTCATTTCTGTGTTTTTGTTTGGAATTGCCGGAAATTTCAGCATATACTGCTCGTTATTATATAAAACAGAAATTTTACTGCCGTTTGCACCCGTATATGTTTTATTTCTCTTAGGAAGATTTGTAAAATCAATCATGTATTTTCACTCCTATCCATTCTAAGATATTTTTCTCTTAAATACCATGCTTGCTCAGATGAAATATTCTGATCAGTTTCTGCGGAATTTATGCTGGCGTTAAGCTCACACCAATACAAATCCCAAAATCCGTCTTTTCCTCCATTATCAATTATTTTCCAAGATTTGATCATATCATCAAGGGATTTTTGCAAATAAAGAGGAAGACCGCATTCAAGATATGCTTTATCGGAAGGCCGTCCGCTTTCCTTGTCATAGCTACTTTGTGAATCAAGTAGCATTATATCCTCCATAGAACACTGAAGAGCCTTTGCAATCTGCCAAACAGTTTTTGCGGAGCATTTTTCAATCGAACTTTTTCCCGAACACATATCTATAATGGTTGTCTTGGGAACGCCGCTTATTTTGGATAGATGGTATTTGGTTATATTTTTATTATCAAGTAATGCCTGAAGTGTCATATAATCACCTAACTTTCTATACTATACATTATATCGGTTTGCCGACCTATTGTCAATAATATTTGCAAAATTAAATAGAATATACAAAATATTTTAATTTGTAACCCCCATATCAGAAAATTATATGCCAAATAAAGAAATAGGCTATTTTATCTCCAAATTCACTTGACTTGTAATGTTCTTTAGAGTATTGTTTGTATTGCAAAAAGAAAGGGCGTGAAACAATGCAAAAAAAAAGCTACTAACAAACGGAAATGTATTTAAAAGAACAGATGGTCGCTGGGGCGGAGTTGTATGGTATATGGATGAACAAGGCAATCGCAAAAGAAAATCATTTTCAGGAACAACTAAACAGGAAGCCAACAAGAAAATTACCGCCTACATAGCAGAATTTAAAAATCAAATCGAACAATCAGATGAGAGCAAGAAATTGCTCAGAGATAGTATGCAAAATTGGCTTGAAATATTCAAATTCCCATCGGTAGAACAAACAACCTATGACAGAGCCGAATGTACTGCACAAAACCAAGTCTATCCAATACTTTGTGATAAGGTAGTCGGTGATATGGTGGCTGCAGATATAAAGAATTTGCTAAATCACTTAATATATAAAGGATTATCCTTCTCAACGGTAAAGAAAGCCTATGTACTCCTAAACGAATACTTCAGAACAATGTACTTAGAAGCACTGATAAACAAAAATCCGATGGACAATGTGGAGATGATAAAGAAAGCAAACTTCTTATCAGCACAAGGCAAAGAAAATCTGCCTGAATGCGAAACTGTAACAATACTCGACGAAGATGAGCTAAAAAGGTTTAAAGCAGAAGCTTATGCCGCATACTCAAACGGAAAACGAAAATATCAACAAGTTGCGGCATACATTCTGATGCTAAATACAGGAATTAGGTCAGGGGAAGCACTTGGATTAAAGAACAGTGACATAGACCTTGAGAAAAAGCAACTGTACATACAAAGTTCCGTCAAGGAAATATATAAACGAGATGGAACCAGAGTAATCGGTGGAAAAACGACCAAGGTAGGCAAAACAAAGACACCTACAAGCAAAAGGACTATCCCGCTCAACAATGCCGCAATTGAGGCAATTAAAGAATTGAGAGATGAATACTACTTTGGAGAGGATACTCCTCTGATATGTGACGAAAACGGCGGATACACAAATCCCACAAACTTCCATAAGCGGTTTTATCGGATACTTGATGCCGCAGGGATAAAAAGAAAAGGGCTGCACTCACTAAGGCATACTTTTGCAACCAACTTAGTAAACGGAGTAAAACAACCTGACGGCACGATACGAACCCTAACGCCAAAGCAAGTGGCAGACCTACTCGGGCCACACGACATCACAGATAACCGAGATGTACTGTGTAAAGAAAGACACCTCGAGACTAAGCGGAGTCACAGACAGGGTTGAGATATAAAGAATCCTATATTAACAGACACCTCTGAGAAAATAATCTCAGAGGTGACCCTTTTTGCGTGTTTATTTGTCTAAGCCTTCAAAACACTCGATTGTATGGACAGATACATGACATTCGCTGCTATCAAGCTTTATTATGCCTTCCTTTGTTGTAATGTCATAATCAGAGCCAACAATATCCTGAACACCATGCCAAGGTTCAAGACATATGTAATTTGCATTTGGTTTTGTCCAAAGCAGAAAATAATTTGCACCGTCAAACTCAACTGCCACTTTTTTGCTACTGTTTTTATGAACAAGGCTTACCTTATGAAAAGCTATGTTCTTAAACACCAAAGCATCTACTGCAAAATACTCATATTTAAGCGGAAAAATTGTGTTATTTTCCATAACCCTCAATGTGTTATCTTCAAGAAGGTTACCGTTTAAAATATAACTGTCAAGAGTTTGAGGCTGCTCAAATTCAATGTAATAATCTTCAATACCTTCCGGACAATAATATCCTTCATGTGCCCCGACAGAATAATACATTGTATTCATGCCGCAGTTTTTAACTGTATTTGTGACCCCAAGCCTGTTACCGTCAAGCTCAAATGTAATTATTAATTCGAACTCAAAGGGGTAGCACTTTAAGGTTTCAGCATTTGATTTCAACACAAATTCAGCTTTTGTTTCACTTATTTTTCTCCCCTCATACTCCATCTCTTGTGCAAATCCATGCTTGCCGAGAGTGTATTCTTTCCCGTTATAATAATACTTATCTTCCTTTAAGCCACCGCATATCGGGAACAATATGGGTGCCCTTAAATGCCATACATTTTCATCACCATTCCACAAGAATTCTGTGCCGTTGCAGCCATTGATATACATAAGCTCACTGCCCAAGGTGTTTATTCCTACCGATAGCTTATCATTTTTTATCTCAATTACAGACATAATTTATTCTCCCTAATAACACTCCACTACTTCAACATTGCCTGTAAGCGAAAACTTACCCATAAGACACGCTGGCATAAAGAAATAATCACCTTTTTTGATTTCCTTTAAATATCCCTCACCTTTCAACTCGCCTGAGCCATCTGTTACAATATATACACCATAACTGTCGTAAATGTTCATTTTGTACTCACCGCCGTTTAGTGTGATACGGTTAATCACAAAGCAATCGGTATCATCAGGTGTTATCACCTTTTCAAATTTTACACCGTCAGCATCCTGATAAACATTGGGTTTAAGCTTTGTATTGGGAGCTTTTTCAAAGTCAAAGCAGTCAAGTGCCTCCTCCTTTGAAAGCCCGATATACATTTCCTGTTCATTCAATTTATACTCATCACACCAATGCTCAGGCTGTATTGTAAAGTCAGTAGGCTCCTGAACCTCTAAAATAAGACATCCTGCACCGATTGCGTGTACTGTTTTTGCAGGCACTAAAAATACATCTCCAACCTTCGGCTCAGAATATTCCATAAGTCTCGCCATTGCATCCTTGTCGGTCTCACTTGCATCTATTGCTGCCGAAAAGGTATCCTTGTCAACACCATCCTTAAAACCAAAATAGATTTTTGCATCAGGTCTTGTATCAAGAATAATCCAACTTTCGGTCTTACCGTATTCTGAATTAAAATGCTTTCTCGAAAATACCTTGTCAGGATGTGCCTGAGCCGGAAGTCTTACCGCACTGTCAAGAATTTTCACAAGTATACGCAGATTTTTGGAACTGCCAAGCATTTCAAGCGGGTATTTATTTAATAATTCATCAAAGAACACTTCACTGTCCTTGATTTTTGAAACACCTTCCTTTTCGCTTGTCATATCCTTATTCAAAGCCTTAACAGATGACGCAATCCATTCCTCAGGCAAAAAACCGTCAACCGCCTCATCACCAAAAAAGTTGTGAAATAGCTTACCACCACTATATACACGCCCTACTCTGTTTCTTTCAAAAAATATTGGTTCAGTTATCATAACAACCTCCATTAACTGTATTTAATCAATTTCTGTACCTCTCCTGCATTTTCAAACACACCGCAGGAAATAAGTCCAAAGAGTGCCGCTCCGAAAGACGCCTCCTCCAAATGCTTCGGCATTTTCATTTCTGCATTAAACATCTTTTCAAACACCCCTGCAAGTGCCGAATTTTTGCGTATTCCGTTACCCGAACCGACAATACTGTGTTTATCGGATTTCATCTGCTTATACATTTCAAAAAGCTCGTTTGCCATACCCTCAAGCACACCCAAGGTAAGCTGTGAGGAACTGAAGTTTTCAGTTGTTATTCCCGAGACACTCCCGCAAAGTTCCGTATTATTTCTTGTCCCCGCAAACCGCGTATCAACCGTAAGCGTTGTCTTGTCAATTTTCTCAAGCATTTTATTCATAATGCCGTAAACCTTGTCATCATCAATATCTTCGATATATCCCAGAATTTCTGAATAAAAGCTTTTAAGCAGCGAATATGCTCTGCCACCGCACAATGCCGAGCCAACCACAAGATACTTGCCTTCAAAATAAGGTCTCGTTTCTATGTTTTCCGCAATAACAGGCATATTGGATATAACCGAAACCTGACTTCCCGTACCTATGTTCAAAAGAATATTATCCTCATTTGCAAGAGTTGAAAATACACTTGCCTGATTGTCACCAATTGCAACACTTACGGGAATACCTTTATACTCACCTGCTACGCAGTAATCTGTCACAATGTCCACATTACAATCATAATTAAACTTATTTTCCTCTATATCATAGCACCCAAAGCTCGCCGCATCACTTGAATGTATAAGCGGCTTTTTTAGTCCGCAAAGCTGCATTACAAAGTAATCGTGGATTGTGCAATAGCTGACCGCCTCCTGAGGTCTTATTCCATTTTCACGATTATAAAAGTCGGTGACATTACCATATCCTGCAAAGCTGTTTAAATACTTTGCATAAGTCGTATCCTTATACGGCAGATTTCCCCTTTCGTCCTGCCATGTGTATAAAGGACTTACTGCATTGCCGGTCTTATTAGTATAGACAATACCGTGCATCTGTCCGGTGACACCTATCACTGCAACCTCGTCATCAAGAAATCCGTCAAGAATTTCAGTTGCAACAGTCATAATTTTATTGACATCTTGTATTTTTTCCCACTCAGCACAGCCTTCCAGAAACGCATTGCTGTTTTTAGTGCAGGACTGTATTACACAACCTTTTTCTACATCAATCACCACACCGCAAACACTGGTTGTACCTATATCAACACCTATTGCTTTCATCATTTTCCTCCTAACAACCAATGCTCGTTGACTTTAAATCAAGTCTTGTTATTATATCCTGCTGAATTTCAGGTGACAAATCAAGGAAGTTTACAAAGGTTCCGTGAATTCTCATAATATAAACACCGCTCGGTGCATATTTTGCAGGATTTGCAAGCACCTTTCTGAGAGTTTCGGGAGTTGTTACATTTACATACAGATAGAAGGGCGAGACGCCCGCCATCAGTTCGTTAAAGAACAGCGGTTTTACAATATTGTTATAAAATTCTACAGCTTTGTTTTCGTAATT
>JAZUCQ010000048.1:0-3126 GCA_045639145.1 Clostridia bacterium
GCCCGAGATTGAAAAATATCTCCGGAGCAGCTTTGCCGGGGCCGAAAGATCACCGTGTGCTATACTTTGACGGATAAGGGTGCTTGACACCGTGTCTCGGTCTGCTGTTACCTCGGGAATTACAGATACCTCAATCCCGTTTGCTCCGCACAGCTTTTTCAGCATATCGACATCGCCTCTGCCAAGAGCACCAAAACGGTAGTTAAACCCAACCGCCGCAAACCCTGCACCAAAACGCGACACAAGATAATCGCTGACAAACTGCTCACAGGTGACATTCATAATTCTCTCTGTAAAATCCTCGGCAACCACAATATCAACCCCAAGCGACTCCAAAACCTCCAGTCTTTTTTCAAGACTGTTCACTGCCTTTGTTTTTTTGCCCGAGGTTACCTCAAGTGGGTCATTGATAAACATATACACAAGTGACTTGATGCCGTTTTGCTTTGCATAACCTACAGCCTCGCCAATAATCGCCATATGCCCTCTGTGAATTGCATCAAATCTGCCGAGGGCAATCGCCGTACGAAGATTTTCGTTTGAGAGAGCCGCGGTATCATTCAGATAAATCTGCATTTTTCCGCCTCCCTAACCTATTGTCTGATAAAATGTTTTTAAGATTTTAAGCAGACCGTCTTCCGCCTCGGATATCGTGAGGAAGTTTCCTGCCTCGTCATAGACGCGGTAGACAACGCCCTCTTCAATTCCCTGAACGGCTACCTTTGTTCCGTTGCACATCTTGTGTGCCTTCCGCTTGGAAAGAGTCAGTCTTGGATATTCCTCAAAAACCATATCAACGGGAACAAAAAAGTCGGTATTTCCTTTTGCAAACATCTCCTCTACCTGCTCTAAGGTATAGCTGTCCGAAATATCAAATCTGCCCGAGCGTGTCCGACAGAGTGCCGACATATGCGCAAAACAGCCGAGCTCTCTGCCTATATCATCACAGAGAGTCCGTATATATGTGCCTTTTGAGCAGTCAACCTTAATCGAAAACCTGTTATTTTCAAGGTCAAAACCCAAAACCTCAATACTGTCTATGCGGACAAGCCTTGGTTGTCTCTCTATCTCCTTACCCTCACGGGCAAGCTCGTACAGCTTTTTGCCGTCAACCTTGATTGCAGAGTACATAGGCGGTATCTGCTCAATATCGCCCACAAAGGCGGATAAGGTCTGCCTTATATCCTCCTCGGTTACATTGACCTCTGCTGTATCGGTAACCGTTCCGCTTGCATCAAGTGTATCGGTGGCACTGCCCATGGTTACCTCTGCTATATACTGCTTGTCCTGTGCCGTCAGCATATCGGCAACCTTGGTTGCTCTGCCGATGCACATAGGCAAAACACCGCTTGCATCGGGGTCAAGCGTTCCCGTGTGACCGATTTTCTTTATTGACAAAAGCTTTCTTAACCTGTATACCACATCATGAGATGTCATTCCAAGTGGCTTGTTTATGTTTATTACCCCGTTCATAATTTCTCCTAAAGTTGTTTTTCTATCTCCGCAATCAGTTGTTTGATATTTGCTTCAATTTCCTCCTGCTGTACGGAATATCCTGCCGCGCGGATGTGTCCGCCGCCACCGAAGTCTGTCGCTATCCTTGATACATCTACATACCTTGCCGAACGCAGGCTTACCTTAAAGCCTTCCTCGCCGCGCTGTCTGATATAAACACCAACCTCAACCCCCGAAATCTTACACGGGAGTGTCACTATACCCGATGCCGCCGCCTCGTCAATTCCGCATTCCTCAAAATCAGCATTTGAAAGACTCAATACGGCTATCTGTCCGTCACAGTAGAATTTGAGTGCCTCAATCGCACGGCTTTTAAGCGCAAGATATTCGCGTGTTGCCGTATCGAAAATTCTCTTTGATATTTCCGCAAACGGAACGCCAAGCTCGATAAGCTCCGCCGCAACTCTGTGGGTATCCCCCGTAACCGAAGAATATTTAAAGTTCCCCGTATCGGTCGCAATTCCCGTATACAAATCGGTTGCCGCTTCAACCTCAAGGGCAATGCCCATTTCCTTATACAACCCGTAGATTAACTCACATGTGGAGGATATGTCACCGACCACCGTCTCTGCCGCAAAGTGCTTGTGAGTTATGTGATGGTCAATCGCCGCTGTGTTGTTATGCTTTGCAAAGATATCGCTCCATGCTCCGAGCCTGTCTATGTCAGCACAGTCAAGAGCGATTAGCATATCACATTCCTCTGCCGAAAATTCAGGGGTATAGTTTGCGGATACAATATCAAACACGCACGGCTCTGCCGAGCCGCAGAGGTAAACCTCTGCACGCTTTCCCATACTCTTTAACACCGATTTGAGCGAATACGAGCTGCCGAGAGCATCACCGTCGGGATTTATATGAGTAAAAATCCCGACACACTCTGCATTCTTTATTTTATCAATTATTTTTTCAAACATGATTACAGTTCCTTTAATATCTCGTTTATGTGCGCTCCGTATTCAATCGAATCATCTGCAACAAAGGTGAATTCGGGCGTATTGCGCAGGTTTAACCGATGCCCAATTTCGCGGCGGATAAAACCACTCGCACTCTTTAAGGCATCAAGTGCGCCGCTTTTCTGTGCTTCATCTCCAAGCACGCTTATATACGCCTTTGCAAACTTTAAATCCTTTGTAACACGAACCGACACAACAGTAGTCATCATAGGAAGTCTCGGGTCTTTAAGCTCACGGATAACCGCGCTAAGCTCACGCTTTACTTCCTCTGAAATCCTGTCCGTTCTGCTGTAATTTGCCATAATTTATCCTTTCCGGTTTAATAACTGCAAATTTATTAAACCTCTACCTGTTCCATAACATATGCCTCTATGATATCGCCTTCCTTGATATCGTTGTACTTGTCAATGCTGATACCGCACTCGTATCCTGCATTAACCTCCTTGACATCGTCCTTAAAACGCTTGAGAGAGCCAAGCTCACCCTCGTGAATTACGATACCGTCACGAACAACACGAACGCTGCTGCTGCGGAGAATTTTACCGTCTGTAACATAAGCACCGCCGATAGTACCAACACCCGATACACGGAATGTGGTTCTGATTTCGACATGACCTGTTACTGCCTCGCGGAATGTAGGCTCAAGCATACCCTTGAG
>JAZUCQ010000049.1:0-7334 GCA_045639145.1 Clostridia bacterium
GAATATGTACGGAGGCTTCAGCGTCTTGCCCCTGCTCAAATTATTGATATAGTTTCGGACAAGAGCACTGCAAAGACCCTTTATAATCTCTGCCTTGGAAAATCCGTACTGCTGTTTTGCAATCATATCTGACTCTGCAAAGACAGTACAGCGGCCTGCAATTCTGACATCACGCTCTGCCGAGAGTGCCATGTCTCCGAACTCCTCAATCGGGATACCGAGTCTCTCCGCCTGATGGTCAAGGAACGAACCCGTACCTGCAGCACAGACCGTGTTCATTGCAAAATCGATAACCATACCGTCCTGAAGTATGATTATCTTTGAGTCCTGACCGCCTATCTCAAATATGGTCGATGCATCGGGGTGATAATACAGAGTTGCCGTCGCGTGAGCAGTAATCTCATTCTTTACAACATCAGCACCTACAAGCACACCGGCAAGCTCTCTGCCGCTGCCCGTTGTACCTATTCCGAGAATATCATCATCGCTGCAGCCGAGCTTATCCCTCATCATCTGCATACCCTTTTTGACACTCTCAAGCGGTTGTCCGTTTGCACGGATATATTGGTCAAAAATCAGCTCACAATCCTCATTTAACGCAATAACATTTGTGCTGACCGAGCCGATATCTATTCCTATATAATATTTCATTGTTATCATTCCTTTTGTTTGGTTTAATTACACATTGTATATAAAATTGCCGTCAATCAGGCCAATCTTGTCCGATGCTTTGAAGTTATCAAATCAGAGAAAGCCTCAAGCCTTGTCTTTACATGAGCCTCACCCATCTGCTCGTCAAGCGAGAGTGATAAAATCGGCATGTCAAGTTCCTCCGATATCGCAGGAAACTTACCCAAATTCACAAGCTCGGGCAGGCACGCAAAGGGCATCAGGTGCACAATTCCGTCAAATCCGCGACTGTGAAAATCATAAACCCAACCCATATTCTCCTTATCGTGACCGCCGCAGTTGATAGGCGATACCTTGTCGGACAGTTTCATAACTCTATGCGACTTCGGGAATGGCAATTTCTGCGGCACAAGGTTGTGGCACAGCCAATCTGATATATACTGAACATTCTCAACCTCGATGCCAAGAGAATTTAATATCTCCTCGACATTTTTGTTGACAGTTCTCTCCATTACAACATAAATCTCACCGACGATGCCGATACGGATTTTGTCTTTTTCGGCTACAACCCTTTTGGGAATTGCCTCAAACATTTCCTGCGCACTTTTGTATGCCCGTTTTACATCACCGACGGTATTGCAATCTTCAAACATCTTAACAATCTTGTTCCATGCGTAATTGAAATCACCTTGGTTTTTCTCATATGCACGCATAATCTTAAGCTGCTTTTCAAGATTGTCCATTTTTTTGATAAGTGTAAACGCAAATCTCAGGTCGCCTATTATTTTATGAAATGGGCGGCCATTTGTAACAGCCTTAAGCTTTTCGCAAAACACGCCGAAGTCTGCAAACATACTGTCAAACACAATAACGCGTGTGCTGTAGCCAAGCTCGTTTAAAACCTTTTGGTGAACATCAGGATACATTCCTGCACGGCAAGGACCGCAGCCGCCTGATGTAACAATCAGCTCTGCTCCTGCCTCGGCACATTCTATGTAAGTTCCCATCATCACTTTAAACGGAAAACAGATAAACTCGGGACTGTACTTTACGCCAAGCTCCATTGTTTTCTGGGTAGGGCGCTTTGGCATAATAACCTCATGTCCGAGCTTTTCGAGCAGACGCTTGTAACCCGTAACGCATCCCATGTGCGGAAAAGAAACCTTCATCGTGCTATCACCTCTCTTGTCTCAACCTTGCGGATTTTACGCTTTATCATATCGGTGAACGCCTCTATTCTTGTCTGCAAATGGCTCTCACCCGTATGCTCGTCAATTCTCAGCGTCATAAACGGAACTCCTGAATTTGCAAAATCATGCTCTATTTCCTTACCTACGATAGAGTCAGGTCCGCAGCCAAATGCCGTTATATGTATAAGTCCGTTTACATGCCTGTCCTCAATCATGCTGTGTGCCGCCTGATAAAGTCTGTCTGCATATGTCCAGAAAATCGGTCTTGTGTTCGTCCTTCTGTACTTTAGCAGCTCCTCGTCAGTCATCATATCAAAGGTAATAACATTGACCTCAAGCTCTCTCAGCTTTTTGATTATATCCATACTGATAAACGGGTCATAAACATTGTATATGTAACCCAAAAGACCGATTGTTGTCTTGTATTCGGGAAGCTTAAACTTCTCAATCGGGATATTATCATACATCACCATTGATGCCTCATCAAGAGTAAGTCCCATACGGCAAAGCCCTCTGAATTTTTCAAAATCCTCCACCGCAGCTTTGAGTGCCTTTTTCATCTCGCCCCTTGATATTCCAAGCTTTTTTGCAACAGGCATAAAGCATTTTATATCGGCGGTATCGTTACGCCTGCAATCAACCTCCGCAACCAGAAGCTTTGCCTCGGGTATTGTTTTTTCGACCAGTTCGGGAAGTCCGATATACTTGGGACAGAACCAATATCCCTTCTCGATATGCACAAATCTGGGACAGAAGATATAATCAACATCTTTTTCTATCAGATTTATAACATGCCCGTTGTAAATCTTAATCGGCAAACAGATTTCAGGAACTGTTACAGCTATTCCCTTTTGCACAAGGGTTTTGGTTGATTTATCCGAAACCACAACCTCGCACCCCAAATGCTCAAAAAGTGACCGCCACAGCGGATAATAATACTGATACAATAGTCCCTTTGGAATACCTATTCTCATAATAACCTAAACATCTGCCTTTCAATTCTTGTCTTTTCGACAAAATTATTTGTTGCCTCTTAAAATTTTACTCTTTTAAAGAATTTTGTCAAGACATAAAATTTAATATTTTGTAAACTTTTATTCAAATTTCATATTATCATGACTGTTCCCTTTCTTTATTTGAAAAAAATCCATTTGCCGGTGCCTTGCACCGACAAATGGATTTTAAATCTTTGTTATTCGCCGAAGGCTATTTCTTCCTCTTCTGCCAAAGAAGAACCGGGATAAACTTCAATATCATTGTATATCGGCACACCCGTTCCGGCAGGAACAAGCTTACCAATAATAACATTTTCTTTAAGACCAACAAGCGGATCCTTCTTGCCCTTGATAGCTGCGTCTGTCAGAACACGGGTTGTCTCCTGGAACGAAGCCGCAGACAAGAACGACTCGGTAGCAAGTGCTGCCTTGGTAATACCCATAAGCTGAATTGAGAACTCAGCCGGCTCCTTGCCCTCTGCAATCACCTTGTTGTTTATATCCTCAAGTTCATAAATATTAACAAGTGAACCTGTAAGAAGTCCTGTATCTCCTGCACTTTCAATCTTAACCTTGTGCATCATCTGGCGTACAATAACCTCAATGTGCTTATCGTTGATATCAACACCCTGAAGTCTGTATACGCGCTGAACTTCCTGTATAAAGTAGTTCTGAACAGCTGTTGCACCAAGAATTGCAAGGATATCGTGAGGATTGAGTGAACCCTCTGTCAGCGGATCGCCTGCATTTATCTCCTGTTCATCGCGAACCTTAATTCTTGAACCGAACGGAATCATATATGTTGCAGACTCGCCTGTTTCCTCGTTCATAACGATTATCTCACGCTTTCCGGCATTCTCGGTCATGCGAACCTTGCCCGAAACCTCGGATACAATCGCAACACCCTTAGGCTTTCTTGCCTCAAACAACTCCTCAACACGGGGAAGACCCTGTGTAATATCGTCACCTGCGACACCGCCGGCGTGGAAGGTACGCATTGTAAGCTGAGTACCCGGCTCACCGATGGACTGTGCAGCAATTATACCGACAGCTTCACCGATATTAACAGGTGTTCCGTTAGATAAGTTATGACCGTAGCACTTGGAGCAAACGCCCACCTTACTGCGGCACTTAACAACAGAACGGATTTTAACCTCTGTAATACCTGCGTCTACTATCGCCTTTGCAGTTGCAGCATTTATCATCTCATTTTCAGCTACTATAAGTTCACCTGTCTCAGGGTTGAACACATTATCTGTAACGGTTCTGCCCTCAAGTCTGTCAATAAGCGGCTCGATAATCTCATTACCGTCGCGGATATCAGATACGATAATGCCGTCTCTTGTTCCGCAATCGTCCTCGCGGACAATAACATCCTGAGATACATCAACCAGACGACGGGTAAGGTAACCCGAGTCAGCCGTACGAAGCGCTGTATCGGTAAGACCCTTACGAGCACCGTGGGTTGAGATAAAGTATTCAAGAACGGTAAGTCCTTCACGGAAGTTAGACTTAATCGGAATTTCGATTGTTCTACCCGAGGTATCAGCCATAAGACCACGCATTGCGGCAAGCTGACGCATCTGGTTAACGCTACCACGGGCACCTGAGTTTGCCATCATGTAGATAGGATTGAGCTGCTTTAAGTTATCCATCATCGCGTCTGTTACCTTGTTGGAGATTTCGCTCCATACCGCGATAACATGACGGTGACGCTCCTCATCGGTAAGAAGACCTCTGCGGTACTTCTTCATAATCTTGTCTACACGCTCCTCAGCCTCTGCAAGGTAGCCTGCCTTAGCCTCAGGAATCTGCATATCATCTACGCAGACAGTGATTGCACCGATTGTGGAATATTTATAACCCATAGCCTTGATGTCATCAAGCAGAGTTGCAGTATCGGTAATACCATGGATTTTAATTGCTGCGTTGATAATCTTACCGAGGAGTTTTTTGTCAACACCCGGTTCTACATTATCATTAATAGCTTCCTTAACAGGCGGCTTTTTAAGAACATTGTCGCCTATCTCAAGGTCAAGTACATTTTCAGGCTTGCTTCTGTCAACAAATCCTAAATCCTGGGGTATCTTCTCATTGAAGATAAGTCTGCCAACGGTAGCATCAATCATACCTGTAACAGTCTCGCCGTTTACAGTTTTAGAAACTCTTACACGAATGGGAGCATGGAGACCTACTGCACCGTTGTTGTATGCAAGTACAGCCTCGTCAAAGCTTCCGAATACCTTGCCTGTACCAAGCTCGGTATCATCCTTAAGTGTAAGGTAGTAACTGCCGAGAACCATATCCTGTGTAGGAACGGTAACAGGTTTTCCGTCCTGAGGCTTAATCAGGTTGTTTGCAGAGAGCATCAAAAATCTCGCCTCTGCCTGAGCCTCAGTTGAAAGCGGAAGGTGAACCGCCATCTGGTCACCGTCAAAGTCCGCGTTAAACGCTGTACATACAAGCGGATGAAGCTTTAAAGCCTTACCCTCAACAAGTACAGGTTCAAATGCCTGAATACCGAGTCTGTGCAGGGTTGGTGCACGGTTTAAAAGTACGGGATGCTCTGAAATAACCTCTTCAAGCACATCGCAAACCTCGGGGCGAACTCTCTCTACCATACGCTTTGCTGACTTTATATTATGAGCCAAGCCGTCAGATACGAGCTTCTTCATAACAAACGGTTTAAAGAGCTCAAGCGCCATCTTCTTTGGAAGTCCGCACTGATAAATCTTAAGTTCAGGACCTACAACGATAACAGAACGACCTGAATAGTCAACACGCTTACCCAGAAGGTTCTGACGGAAACGGCCCTGCTTACCCTTGAGCATATCCGAAAGAGATTTAAGCGGTCTGTTACCGGGACCGGTAACCGGTCTGCCGCGGCGACCGTTGTCGATAAGTGCGTCAACTGCTTCCTGCAGCATACGCTTTTCGTTTCTTATAATAATCTCAGGTGCGTCAAGGTCTAAAAGACGCTTTAATCTGTTATTTCTGTTTATAACTCTGCGGTACAGGTCATTGAGGTCAGAGGTCGCAAAACGACCACCGTCAAGCTGTACCATAGGTCTGATTTCGGGCGGGATTACGGGGATAACCGTCATAATCATCCACTCAGGCTTGTTGCCTGAATGACGGAACGCCTCAACAACCTCAAGACGGCGTACGGTACGAATTTTCTTCTGTCCCTTTGCACCGTCAAGGTCTGCACGAAGCTCCTCATAAAGTTCGTCCAAATCAATCGCCTGAAGCATTTCCAAAATTGCCTCCGCACCCATTCCGGCACGGAACATATCTCCATACTTCTCGTAATATTCTCTGTATTCCTTCTCGGACAAAATCTGATTTTTCTCAAGCGAAGTCTTGCCCGGGTCAATTACAACATATGCCGCAAAGTAGAGCACCTTTTCAAGTGAACGGGGCGACATATCGAGTATAAGACCAAGTCTGCTGGGTATTCCTTTGAAGTACCATATGTGCGATACGGGAACAGCAAGCTCAATATGTCCCATACGCTCACGACGAACCTTAGAGCGTGTAACCTCAACGCCGCATCGGTCACAGACAACACCCTTATAACGAACTCTCTTATACTTACCGCAGTGACACTCCCAGTCCTTCTGCGGGCCAAAAATACGCTCGCAGAAAAGACCGTCCTTCTCCGGCTTTAAGGTTCTGTAATTTATAGTTTCAGGCTTTTTAACCTCGCCTCTTGACCATTCCCGAATTTTCTCGGGTGAAGCAAGTCCGATTTGAATAGCTTCAAAATTCTGATATTCACTCATCACGATCATGCCTTTCTTGCTCACAAATTCTCGTAGCAGTCTGCCGTGAGCCGCACAGACAGCCGCTCTTCCTCAGCGTTTATTCCGCCTTAGAACAATTCGTCATCATCTAAACCTTCACCGTCGTCATAGCTTTCATCTTCTGCAATCTGATCAAGCGACTCTATTCCGTCAGCATCAAGATAATCTACATCCTCTTCTGCAGCGCCGACAGCACCCATCAATGTATCAACCAGGCTGTCATCATCGCCGAGTATGTTGTCAAGCTCGTCATCCTCATCATCCATAAAGATACCATCAAGTTCATCATCGTCGTCGGGAATAATTGCCGGCTCTCCGCCAAGCTCATCCTCAACAGCGTCGATGCTTACCGGAATATCCGTATCATCATCGTCAATGGATTCACGGAGAATAATTTCTTCGCCGTCCTTATCGAGCACCTTCATATCAAGCGCAAGACTCTGAAGCTCCTTAATAAGAACCTTAAATGACTCAGGCACACCCGGTTCGGGAACATTTTCGCCCTTGACAATCGACTCATATGTCTTGACACGACCTACAACATCATCCGACTTAACCGTCAGAATTTCCTGGAGAGTGTAAGCTGCGCCGTAAGCCTCAAGCGCCCATACCTCCATCTCACCGAAACGCTGACCGCCGAACTGTGCCTTACCGCCAAGCGGCTGCTGAGTTACCAGCGAGTAAGGACCTGTAGATCTCGCGTGAATCTTATC
>JAZUCQ010000050.1:0-7892 GCA_045639145.1 Clostridia bacterium
TAAATCGATTATATAATCGGCCGTCTTTATCATATCAAGGTTATGCTCTATTACCACAACGGTGTTGCCGCCATCTACCAGCTTTTGCAAAACCTCGGTCAGCTTGTGAACATCTGCCGCATGAAGTCCCGTTGTCGGCTCATCAAGAACATAGATTGTCTTGCCTGTGCTTCTTCTTGACAGCTCGGTAGCAAGCTTTACTCTCTGTGCCTCACCGCCTGACAGCGTAGTTGACGGCTGTCCGATTTTTATATATCCCAAGCCTACATCATAGAGTGTCTGGAGCTTTCGCTGAATTTTGGGAATATTCTCAAAAAACTCACACCCCTCCTCCACCGTCATTTCTAAAACCTCGTGGATATTCTTACCCTTGTATCTTACCTCCAGCGTCTCGCGATTATAGCGTTTGCCGTCGCAAACCTCGCACGGTACATACACATCGGGAAGAAAGTGCATCTCAATCTTGATTATGCCGTCACCGCAGCAGGACTCGCATCTTCCGCCCTTTACATTAAAGCTGAACCGCCCTGCACCGTAGCCTCTCGCCTTTGCCTCGGCTGTCATGGCAAAGAGGCTTCTTATATCACCGAAAAGTCCCGTATATGTGGCAGGGTTACTCCTTGGAGTTCTGCCGATTGGCGACTGGTCAATGTCGATTATCTTATCAAGATTTTCAAGTCCTTTTATCGACTTGCACTTGCCCGCAACCTTTTTTGCACCATTTAACTCATTGGCAAGGTTCTTGTATAAAATCTCGTTTATGAGGGAGCTTTTTCCGCTTCCCGATACCCCCGTTACACATGTAAATGTGCCAAGCGGTATCTTTATATTCACATTTTTAAGATTATTCTCTGCCGCACCCTTGACTTCAAGAAAGCTGCCGTTTCCCTCTCTTCTTTGTTCGGGAACGGGAATACTCTTTTTGCCTGACAGATACATGCCCGTCTCAGAATTTTCGCATTGCATTATCTCTTCGGCTGTACCCTCCGCAACGATATCGCCGCCATGAATACCTGCTCCCGGTCCGATATCTATAATGTGGTCAGCCGCAAGCATTGTATCCTCGTCATGCTCTACCACGAGCAGAGTGTTTCCAAGGTCGCGCAATCTTTTTAAGGTTGCAATGAGCCTGTCGTTGTCTCTCTGATGCAAGCCGATACTCGGCTCGTCAAGGATATAAATTACACCCATAAGGCTTGTTCCAATCTGGGTTGCAAGGCGTATTCTCTGCGCCTCGCCGCCCGACAGAGTTCCTGCACTCCTCGAAAGAGTCAGATAATCAAGACCGACATCAACCAAAAAGCCGAGTCTGCCTATAATCTCCTTTAAAATGTTCTTGGCAATTATTATATCCTTGCCCGTCAGCTTTTCGGACAGCTGTTTAAAGAAGTCATGTGCCGCTGCAACTGACATGTCCGTTACCTGATTTATGTTAAGTCCGTCAACCGTTACCGCAAGAACCTCAGGCTTGAGCCTTGTTCCGTGACATTCGGGACAGCTCATATTTATCATAAAGTTTTCGATGTCCGCCTTTGCCCACTCGGAAGTTGTTTCCTCGTGTCTGCGTTTTAAGTTTGCAACAACGCCCTCAAATCTTGCATACTGAACGCCCTGAGCATAGCGTCTGTTATATGTCAGCTTTAGCTTCTCGCCGTGGGTTCCGTAGAGTATTGCATCAAGCGTTTCTTTCGGCAGTTTTTCAATCGGGGTGTCAAGGTCACCGCCAAACCGAGCCGTAATCCCCTCGTAATACATTCGGGATATACTTCCGCTCTCAGTTCCCGTCCAGCCTGGGGCAAGAATTGCACCCTCGTTTATGCTCAAAGTTTTGTCGGGAATTATAAGGTCGGGAGACACCATTGTAACCGAGCCAAGTCCCATACATGACGGACACGCACCATAAGGAGTGTTAAACGAGAACATTCTGGGGGTAAGCTCCTCAATGCTTATGCCGCAATCGTCGCAGGCATAATTCTGGCTGAAAACCATTTCCCCACCGTCTGCGACATCAATCGTAACAATTCCGTCAGCCATTTTGAGCGCGGTCTCAACCGAGTCTGCAAGACGCTTTGATATACCCTCGCGGACTATAAGACGATCGATTACTATATCAATATTATGCTTTTTCTGCTTTTCAAGCTTTATCGGCTCGCCCGTCAGCTCATACATTTCGCCGTCCACGCGGACGCGGACAAAACCGTTTTTGCGTGCGTCCTCAAACACCTTTACATATTCGCCTTTTCTTCCTCTTACAACGGGCGCCATTATCTGAATTTTTGTCCTCTCGGGGAGCGAACACACCGCGTCAATAATCTGGTCAACCGATTGGGGCGAAATTTCCTTACCGCATTTCGGGCAATGCGGAATACCGATATTTGCAAATAAAAGTCTGACATAATCGTAAATCTCAGTTACCGTTCCGACAGTTGAACGGGGGTTTTTGCTCGTGGTTTTCTGGTCGATTGAAATTGCAGGCGAAAGTCCCTCGATAACATCGACATCAGGCTTGTCCATCTGCCCCAAAAACTGCCTTGCGTACGCAGACAGCGACTCTACATACCGTCTCTGTCCCTCTGCGTATATTGTTTCAAACGCAAGCGACGACTTTCCCGAGCCGCTGAGGCCTGTCAAAACCACAAGCTTATCGCGCGGGATTTCCACCGAGATATTTTTGAGATTGTTCTCTCTTGCACCTTTTATAATTATATTTTTGTTCATATGAATTTCCCTTTCATTGCCGCGGGCACGGATTGTTATAACTGCTCCTCCAGCCTGCGGATTTCATCACGCAGCTGTGCCGCAAGCTCGAACTGCAAAAGCTCCGCCGCTTTCTTCATCTCGGTTGTAAGCTCCGCAATCGTATGACGAATATCCTTGCCGCTTTCTTTTGAAGCTTTCGGCATATCCTTGACAGACTTGGTTGCCTCGATAACCTCGCTGACACTCTTCTTGATTGTCTTTGGAACTATGCCGTGCTTCTCGTTAAACGCTGACTGAATACTCCGTCTGCGGTTTGTCTCGTCAATCGCCCTCTGCATAGACGCGGTTATCGTATCGGCGTACATTATTACTTTTCCATCCGCGTTACGCGCAGCTCTTCCTATCGTCTGGACAAGTGAGGTTTCACTTCTCAAAAATCCCTCTTTGTCTGCATCAAGTATTGCAACAAGAGATACCTCGGGAATATCAAGCCCCTCTCGGAGGAGATTTATTCCGACCAGAACATCAAACACGCCAAGTCTCAAATCACGGATAATCTCCATTCTCTCTATCGTCTGCACATCAGAGTGCAGATACCTTACCCGAACGCCCATATCTTCAAGATATTCGGTAAGCCGCTCCGCCATCTTTTTGGTAAGTGTTGTGACAAGAACCCTCTCGTCCTTTTCGCACCGCTTTAAAATCTCCGCATACAGGTCATCAACCTGCCCAGTTATGGGGCGAACCTCAACCTCGGGGTCTAAAAGTCCTGTCGGTCTGATTACCTGCTCTACCTCGGACGAGGACTGCTCACGCTCAAATTCGGCAGGGGTTGCACTTACAAACACCGCCTGATGCAGCTTTGCATAAAACTCATCAAAGGTAAGAGGTCTGTTATCAAACGCCGAGGGCAGACGAAAGCCGTATTTGACAAGGCTTTCCTTTCTCGAACGGTCGCCTGCATACATTGCCCGAACCTGAGGCAGAGTAACATGCGACTCGTCAACAAACAGCAAAAAATCCTTTGGCAGATAATCCATCAGCGTAAACGGGGCACTCCCCGATGCTCTGCCGCTTATATGACGGGAATAATTCTCTATTCCGTTGCAAAATCCCGTCTCCTGCATCATCTCTATATCGTAATTGGTACGCTGTTCAAGCCTTTGTGCCTCGACAAGCTTGTTGTCCTCTTTAAGCTCACGCAGTCTCTCGGCAAGCTCTGCCCTTATGCTCTCGATTGCCGCCTCACGCTTTTCGGCTGTGGTGACATAGTGAGAGGCAGGGTATATCGCAACATGGTTCCGCTCCGCCACAAGCTCGCCCGTGACAGGGTTAAAATCATAAATTCTGTCAACCTCGTCACCAAAAAACTCTACTCTCACCGCATTCGATGACGAGTCCGAGGGGTAAATATCCAGGACATCACCGCGGACACGGAATTTGTTTCTCGAAAAATCAATATCGTTTCTCTCGTACTTAATCTCAACAAGCTTGGCTACAACCTCATCACGGTCACGAACCGTCCCCGGGCGGAGGGAAACCACCATATTGTTATAATCAATCGGGTCACCAAGTCCGTAAATACACGAAACACTTGCAACAATTATGACATCCTTACGCTCAAACAATGCCGCCGTTGCGCTGTGACGAAGCTTGTCAATCTCCTCATTGGTGGATGCGTCCTTTTCGATATAGGTATCGGAATGAGCAATGTACGCCTCGGGCTGATAATAGTCATAGTATGACACAAAATACTCAACCGCATTATTGGGGAAAATCTCCTTAAACTCACTGCAAAGCTGAGCCGCAAGCGTCTTGTTGTGTGCAAGCACAAGCGTCGGGCGGTTTACCGCCGCAATAACATTCGCCATTGTAAATGTCTTACCGCTGCCCGTGACACCGAGAAGCGTCTGGAACTTCTCGCCCGCCCGTATTCCGCTGACTAATTTTTCGATAGCCTGCGGCTGGTCACCGCTCGGCTTGTATTTTGATACAACCTGAAAATCCATCAAGACACCCCCTTTAAACCATTCGGCAAATTATTTGTCCAAATTATATCTTTAACTATATATTGTACCATATGATGCTTAATATTTCAACAATTATATCCGAGAAATTTATGGACAAAGAAATCACAAAATCAGGTTTGAAAGAATTTAAAATTTTCCTTGAAAAATATCATAATATATGATATACTGTACAAAAGTGAATATACAAAGGGGAGCTTGTAAACAGGCTGAGAGGAAATTGAGAATTTCGACCCTATAACCTGATATGGATAATGCCAGCGTAGGGATTGTAGAAGAATAAAGAACATTTTCGCATATCCCGTTCGGGATATGCTTTTTTAATTGCCGTACGAAGTTTCAGGTATAGCTAAAACGCACATGAACAGATACGGTTAATATTTCTTGTTCGGAAAGGAGGGCAGTAGTTCCTTTCGCAATAAAACCGATTGGTTAATATATTCATTTTAAAAATCACATACGAAAGGATTGTTTTTTATGAAAAAAACACATTTACTTACAGAGCTTGCAGCAGCAGTTGCCTTGGCGGTTGTGTGTAGCTTTATCAAGGTCTGGGAGATGCCCCAGGGCGGTTCTATCGCTCTCACAATGGTTCCGATTTTGCTTATCGCATTTCGCAGAGGTCCTGTATGCGGAATGATAGTCGGCGCAGTTTACGGACTTATATCAATGGCGATTGCAGGTGTAATTTATCATCCGCTCTCCATTTTGCTCGATTATGTGCTTGCATTCGGCATTCTTGGTATTGCGGGATTGTTCAATAAAAATCTCGCTTCTGTCATAGTCGGTTGTGTTATAGGTGTTGCAGGCAGATTTTTATCATCTCTCGTAAGCGGTGCAGTTCTGTTTGCCGAATATGCCCCCGCAGGACAAAACCCGTGGATATATTCGCTCGGTTATCAGGCAACATATATGATACCTGAGCTTATTATTTCCGCTGCTGTAATAATCATCCTTTATACCAAGGCAAAAAGATTTTTTGAAGTATAGAAAAGTACCTTCGGATAAAGGGGTTGCACCCCTTTAAACCCCGCTTTTAACAGTCTAAAAGCCTTCCTCTGCCGAGGAAGGCTTTTATTTTACTTATTATTCTTGTCCTTTTGTTTCGATTTCGCGTTTAATATCCGCAATAAAATCTGCAAGGTTTGCAGAGCCTATGTCGCCCTTGTCACGGCTGCGGACAGAAATCATTCCGCTCGCACTCTCATTCTCACCCAGAATAAGCATATACGGAATTTTCTTAAGCTGTGCTTCTCTTATCTTGTAACCAATCTTCTCATCTCTGCGGTCAAGCTCTACTCTTATGCCCGATGCCTTAAGCTGTTCGTATACTGATGTTGCATATTCGTGCGACTTCTCTGATACGGGAAGAACCTTAACCTGAACAGGTGCAAGCCATGTCGGGAACTTACCTGCAAAATGCTCTATAAGAATACCGATAAATCTCTCGATAGAACCAAATACAACTCTGTGAATCATTATAGGTCTGTGCTTTTCGCCGTCCTCACCCGTATAGTCAATATCAAAACGCTGCGGCAACTGGAAGTCAAGCTGGATTGTTCCGCACTGCCATGTTCTGCCGAGTGAATCTTCAAGGTGGAAGTCAATCTTAGGACCGTAGAATGCACCGTCACCCTCGTTTACTACATATTCAAGACCGAGTGCATCGAGTGCAGAGCGAAGTCCGTTCGTTGCAGTCTCCCAATCCTCGTCGCTGCCCATGCTGTCCTCGGGACGGGTAGACAGCTCAACATGATAGTTAAAGCCAAACAGCTTGTAAACCTCGTCGATAATGCTGATTACACCTTTGATTTCGCTCTCAATCTGCTCAGTTGTCATAAAGATATGAGCATCGTCCTGAGTAAAGCAGCGAACACGCATAAGACCATGGAGCTGACCTGATTTTTCGTGTCTGTGAACCAGACCAAGCTCACCCATTCTCAGGGGCAGGTCGCGGTATGAGTGCGGCTCTGACTTGTAAACCAAAAGTCCGCCGGGACAGTTCATCGGCTTTACCGCAAAATCTGTCTCGTCTATTGAGGTTGTATACATATTCTCTTTATAATGATACCAGTGACCTGATGTCTCCCAAAGCTGACGGTTGAGCATAATCGGTGACGAAATCTCAACATAACCGTCACGGGTATGGATTTGTCTCCAGTAATCAATAAGAGTATTCTTCAAAATCATACCGTTTGGCAGGAAGAACGGGAAACCGGGTCCTTCGTCCATCATAGTAAAGAGTCCAAGCTCTCGGCCGAGCTTTCTGTGGTCTCTCTTTTTAGCCTCCTCGAGCATGGTGAGGTATTCCTCAAGCTCGGGCTTGCTCAAAAATGCCGTTCCGTATATACGGGTGAGCATCTTATTCTTCTCACTTCCGCGCCAGTACGCACCTGCAACAGAGGTAAGCTTAAACGCCTTGATGCCCTTTGTATACATAATGTGCGGACCTGCACACAAATCAACAAACTCGCCCTGCTCATAAAAGCTGATAGATGCATCCTCGGGTAAATCCTCGATAAGCTCTACCTTGTAAGGCTCGTTCTTCTCCTTCATAAACTCAATAGCCTCGGCTCTCTGTTTTGTAAAGGTGCTGATTTTCAAATTCTCTTTTATGATTTTCTTCATTTCTGCCTCGATAGTCTCCAAATCTTCAGCAGAAAATCCACCCTCGCGGTCAAAATCATAATAAAATCCATTATCTATTGACGGACCGATTGCAAGCTGAGTCTCGGGATACAGACGCTTTACCGCCTGTGCAAGAATATGCGAACAAGTATGGCGAACAACCGAAACATCATCCTGTATCTCGGACACAGTGCCGTCATTTAACAAAACCTTCATTTATATCATTCCTTTCGGTAAATTATCCAATAGAATTTTTAGCCTCTTCAAATGTATCGCAAACTTCCTTAGACGGAGCCTTAGAGAAAAGTGATACAACAACAATTACGATTGAAGATAATATGAATGCAGGAAGTAATTCATAAATTCCCCAGACTCCCCCTAAGGGTTTAATAACCAAATTCCAGAAGAATACCATTACACCGCCTGTAACCATACCGGCGATTGCGCCTGCATATGAAGTTCTCTTCCAGAACAGCGAGAAGAGCATAAGCGGTCCGAAGGTTGCACCAAAACCTGCCCATGCAAATGAGGTAATAC
>JAZUCQ010000051.1:0-44690 GCA_045639145.1 Clostridia bacterium
TTGGGGCTGTTAATGGAAATAAAAAATCCTCGCTCTTAAAGAGTGAGAATTTTTGCATTATTGATTATACTGCGTATTTTTTGGTATACATTTTAAGTTTCTCTTTGAATTCGGGATTATCTGTACGAACATCCTTGAGAGATTCATGTATATTCATATTGTTATGAAGTGCGTCTAAAACACAGCCTGCAATGTTGGAGCAGTGGTCAGATACACGCTCAAGATTTGTAAGCATATCAGACCAGATAAAGCCTGCCTCGATAGTACATTCGCCTTGCTGCAGACGAACAATATGGTGACTGCGGAGCTTTTCTTTAAGGTTGTCAATTACCTGCTCTAAAGGCTCTACATTTGCTGCCGCCTCAAGGTCATTCTCTGTAAATACCTTAAGAGACATATCAAGTATCTCGCTGACTGCGTCAAAGAGAAGCTTTATCTCGCGGTTTGCCTCTTTTGAAAAGACGATATCCTTGTCGCGAAGCTCCTCGATTGAACCGAGAACGCTTACGCTGTGGTCGGATATACGCTCAAAATCACCGATTACCTTTAAAAGCTTTGCGACCTCAACACTTTCGTGTTTGCTCAGCTGGTGTCTTGACAGCTTTACAAGATATGTACCGAGTATATCTTCAAGGTGATCGCATTTTGCCTCGCACTTGCGGACGGATTCTGCAATCTTTGTGTCATACTTAAAGAAGCTGTTCATGCTGTTTTTAAGAGCCTCGACCGCATGAGTTGCCATCTCAATCGTAACATTATTGGAAAGCTCAAGAGCAAGCGGCGGTGTTGAAAGCAGACGGTGGTCAAGCTCAGCATCCTTCTCCTTGTATTTTGCATCAGGTACAAACTTGATTGCAATTTTTTCAAGAAGTCCCGAAACAGGGAAAAGAAGTATAGTACATACAACATTGAAAACTGAATGTGCTACTGCAATACCGAGCAAGGAAGCCGATGTATCAAGGAATACGGGTTTGAGCAAGTATTTTACTAAGCTAAATATAGCCAGAAGGACAACCGTACCTACTATGTTAAATGCAAGGTGTACCATTGCGGCACGCTTTGCATTTTTGGTAGTGCCGACCGACGAGAGAAGTGCGGTCACACATGTACCTATGTTCTGACCCATTATAATCGGGATTGCAGCGGCATACGAAACCTGACCCGTTGCTGCAAGAGCCTGCAGAATTCCGACAGAGGCGGAGCTTGACTGAATAATTGCGGTGAGAATTGCACCTACAAGCACGCCGAGTATCGGATTTTCAAACATAAGAAACATTTGCTGGAATTGCGGAACATCTTTAAGCCCCGACACTGCGTCTGACATGGTGTCCATACCAAACATAAGTGTTGCAAAACCAAGAAGAATCATGCCTGTATCGTTCTTCTTGCTGCTTTTGGTGAACATATAAAAGATGATACCAATAACTGCAAGGATAGGAGTAAATGAAGTCGGCTTTAGAAGCTGAACAAAGACATTGCCGCTCTCAATACCCGAAAGACTTAAAATCCATGCAGTAACAGTTGTACCTATGTTGGCACCCATAATAACATTAATTGCCTGCTTAAGTGTCATAAGACCTGAGTTAACAAAGCCTACGACCATAACAGTGGTTGCAGATGAACTCTGTATTACTGCGGTTACTGCAAGACCTGTAAACAGACCTGCAAGCTTTTTTGTTGTAAGCTTGCTGAGAAGAGTACGCAAACTGCTGCCGGCGCGTCGTTCCAAGGCTTGTCCCATAATATTCATACCGAATAAAAACAGGCACAGTCCGCCAATCATAGTAAGTGCGTCAAATATGTCCATAACCATTCTCCTTTTCTCCGTGTTATGTGTATGTATCTGTGAGTGTCCGAAATCCCACCAATCTAATACTAACATATAACGGAAAAATTTGCAATATGGAATTTAAGCACAAATTCAAAATGTCCGCAAAAAAATTATATTGCACTATTCATAAACCGCCTCAGCAAGTCTCCGCCGCGAACGGCTCCAAACGGGGGGAGCAAGCCCCCGCCCTACATTGTGTGCCGAAAAATCCTTATTGTACCTTCGGCATACTAAAAGCCGCAGCATGTGCCGCGGCCTTATTAATATTAAAGACTGTTTGAGTAGTTAGGAGCCTCTTTTGTTATGTAAACATCATGCGGATGACTTTCTTTAAGTCCGGCACCTGTAATTTTTACAAACTGACCGTTTTCTTTAAGCTCGGGAATAGTTTTTGTTCCGCAGTAACCCATACCAGCACGGAGACCGCCGAGCAACTGATAGATTGTCTCGGAAACCGGGCCTTTGTAAGGAACTCGACCCTCGACACCTTCGGGAACAAGCTTTTTGTTGCCCGACTGGAAGTATCTGTCTGAGCTTCCGTTGTTCATTGCACCAAGAGAACCCATTCCTCTGTATACCTTAAACTGACGGCCCTGATAAATCTCGCTGTCGCCGGGGCTTTCGTCACAGCCTGCAAGAATGCTTCCTGCCATGATAAGGTCTGCACCTGCCGCGATTGCCTTAACGATATCTCCCGAGAATTTAATTCCGCCGTCTGCGATAACGGGGATATTATACTTTTCAGCAACTTGTGCTACATCATAGATTGCAGTAATCTGCGGAACACCGATACCTGCAACGACACGGGTTGTACAGATGGAGCCGGGACCTATGCCGACCTTAACTGCGTCTGCACCTGCCTGAATAAGAAACTCAGCTGCCTCTGCGGTTGCGATGTTTCCGGCAATTACCTGAAGGTCAGGGAAAGCCGCCTTTATCTTGCGGAGGCAGTTTGCGATGTTGTGAGAATGTCCGTGAGCAGAGTCTAAAACAACAACATCAACATTTGCTGCAACAAGCCTCTCTGCACGCTCCAAAACATCATCTGTAACACCAAGAGCCGCACCGACGATAAGTCTGCCGTTAGCGTCTCTGGCGGAATTGGGGTACTGCACCGCCTTTTCGATATCCTTTATGGTAATAAGACCTTTAAGTCCGCCGTTGCTGTCCACAATCGGGAGCTTTTCTATCTTGTTCTGACGCAAAATCTCCTTTGCTTCGTCAAGGGTGGTACCCTCGGGAGCAGTAACAAGATTTTCATGCGTCATACAATCCTTAATCTTTTTTGTAAAATCAACCTCAAACTTCAAGTCACGGTTAGTGAGAATACCAACAAGCTTGTCATTTTCGGTAATGGGGACACCCGAAATTTTAAATTTCGCCATAAGGTCCTCAGCATCCTGGAGAGTATGCTCGGGAGACAAGAAAAACGGGTCAACGATAACACCGTGTTCGCTACGCTTTACCTTATCAACCTCGCCTGCCTGTTCTTCGATTGACATATTCTTGTGAATGATACCGATGCCGCCCTCTCTTGCGATAGCAATAGCCATTGCAGACTCGGTTACAGTGTCCATAGCCGAGGTCATAATTGGGATATTAAGCTTGATTTTGTTTGTCAGCCTTGTGGAAAGATCGGTTTCCTTTGGGTGAAAATTAGATTCCTGAGGAATTAAAAGTACATCATCAAAGGTAAGCCCTTCTTTTTGAAACTTGTCTGTTCTCACTAAAACACGCCCTCTCTGTTGTTATTTATTATTAATTAAAAAATAGCCGCCTCCTGTATAATACAGGCTCACCTGCGGCATAATTTACTTTTGCGTATAATAATTGTAGCACATTCAGCAGTTATAGTCAAGCAGAAAATTAGCCAAAAAAAACCGAGTGTTAACAATTTTCTTTATATTTGTTTGATGTCAGCGGTTTTTGCTCCGATAAGGGTAATTAAGTCCTTGGGATTCATCTCAATCTGCACCCCTCTTTTGCCGCCGCTGAAGATAATAGTGTCAAACTGCAAAGCCGTATCATCAATAACAGTTTCAAACTGTTTTTTCATACCGATGGGGCTGCAGCCGCCTCTGATATAGCCCGTGACACTTGTAATGGAAGAGACAGGAATCATCTCCACGGATTTTTCGCCGACTGCTGCCGCTGCGGCTTTGAGGTTAAGCTCCCTTGCAACGGGGACAACAAATACATAGTGCCTGCGGCTTTTCCCGATTGTGACAAGGGTTTTAAATGTTTTTTCAAGCGGCTGATTAAGCATATTTGCGATTGACACGCCGTCTAAAAAATCGTCGCAGTCATAAAGATATTCGGTATACTTAAGCTTTGCACGCTCTAACATTCTCATTGCATTTGTTTTTGCTTCTTTTTTCATAATGCATCTCTCCTATGTTGGTATCAGTTTATCACCCAAACATGGCTTTGTCAACTAAATTGCATAAAACACAAAAAACTGCGGAAAATAATTCTAAAAAAATGCGGATGGGGTTTATATGACAAGAATAAAAAAATACTCACGCCATATATTGATAGGTATTGTCAGCGGATTTTTGAACGGCTTGTTTGGCTCGGGCGGCGGCTGTGTAGTTGTCCCTGCAATGGAACTAATGCTCAAAATGGATGCGAAAAAATCTCACGCAACTGCCATTGCCGTAATTTTGGTTATGTCTATTGTAAGCTCGTTTTTTTATATACGGAGCGGATATTTTGATTTGGGTTTGTGGATTCCCGTTACAATAGGCGGAATTTTCGGCGGTGCAGTCGGGGCGGGTTTGCTGTCTAAAATATCGGTTCGATGGCTCAAAATTGTGTTTGGCGGAGTAATAATCGTAACCGCTGTTAAAATGATTTTCTAAAAAGGTAGGGTTGCTATGCTGACGGTTATAATAGGCTTTTTAAGCGGAATAATCAGTGGGATGGGTATTGGCGGCGGAGCAATTTTAATCCCTGCACTTATTCTTACAAGCGGAATAGACCAAAAGCTTGCACAAGGGATAAACCTTGTGTATTTTTTGCCTACTGCCGTATTTGCTTTGCTTGTTCATATCAAAAACAAGAATGTCGATATAAAAACCGCGGCAGTAATAGGGGCATGCGGTATTGTCGGTGCGATAGCCGGCTCATATGTGGCAATGGGAATGGGAAGCGACCTTCTTCGTCGGCTTTTCGGAATTTTCCTTGCCTTTATCGGAATTCGTGAGGTATGGAAAGGCATAAAAAATAATTCGTAACAAAAACGCGATTTTAACGCAATTCTTTGCGGAAATAAAAGATAAGCCAACATTTGGGTTGCCGAAAGCATGCGTTTGTAATCTCGTGAAATCTTTTAAAGCACCGCGCTCGGAAAATCACGGGCACTAAGGTAACGCTGCGTCATGGCGACTGCGAAATAAATCCGAATGGTTAAAACATATCTTTTTCGGGTGCGTTGACAGGGGTGTCGGGGTATTCCCCGACTGCATTTTGGTTACTTTTGTGCAAGCAAAAGTGACAACCCCTTAAACGGCAGTTTTAAAAATTAAAAAATTTTATTTATTTGCAAAAAGCAGATTTGTTTTTAATTATTGCCCAATGCCCATATTCCGCCCTGCCGTAAAATCCCTCCACCACCTTCGGTGGTCCCCCTCCCTTTAGGCAAGGGAGGCAAGGGGCGGCAATGTAACAAATCTGCTTTTTAAATTATAGTGTTTATCAATAGCAAAAACCGCCATACGGCGGTTTTTGCTATGCATAATTTCTTATTAAATCAAGATTGTCAAGCGCCTTGCCTGTGCCGAGTGCGACACATTCCTCCGCACCGTTTGCGATTATGGTCTTTATTCCCGTTTCGCTTTGTATAAGTCTTGCGATGCCGTATATCAGTGCTCCGCCGCCTGTCAGAATGATACCTCTTGCGCTGATGTCACCGACCAACTCGGGCGGAGTTGCCTCAAGAATATTTTTGACCGATTCAACAATAGTTGCGGCAGTTTCGGAAAGAGCCTCGTACATCTCGTCCGATGTAACCTGCAATGTCTTGGGCAATCCCGAAACAAGACTTCTGCCCCTGATATCCATAGCAAGAAGCTTATCCCTTTTTACAACACAGCCAATTTTAATTTTAAGCTCCTCGGCAGTTCGCTCACCTACAAGAATATTATACTTTCTGCGTATGTATTTTATTATCGCTTCGTCAAATGTGTCACCCGCTATCTTGATAGATTCGCTGTGAACAACGCCGCCGAGAGAAATAACTGCTATGTCGCAGGTTCCGCCGCCAATATCTACAACCATACTTCCGCACGGCTGAGAAATATCAATGCCGACACCAATCGCCGCAGCAAGAGGCTCCTCGATAAGATGAACCCGACCTGCGCCTGCCTGAGTTGCGGCGTCGATAACCGCACGCTCCTCAACCTCGGTAATACTGCTGGGAACAGAGATTACAACATGTGGCTTGAACAGAGTTGACATAACCCCGCCCTTGGTTGCTCTTTGTATAAAATATTTCAGCATACGCTCCGTAACAGTGTAGTCGGAAATCACCCCTTCGCGCAGGGGGCGGACAGCCACGATGTTGCCCGGAGTTCTGCCGAGCATCTGCTGTGCCTCTGTACCGACTGCAAGTAAGCGGTTTGTATCCTTATCAATAGCAACCACCGACGGCTCCTTGGTAATTATACCTCTGCCCTTCACAAAAACCAATATCGAGGCAGAACCCAAATCTATACCTATATCCTGTCCAAACATAATTATTCAGTATCTCCTTTATCTCTGTAAATGTGTGTTGTTATTGTAACACACATGTTTCTCCAATGTTACAAAATTGTTACAAAGAATATAATACAACATTATTCCTGTTATGTCAATAAAACTTGCCAAAATTTTAAAATTGTTTTATTGTGCTATGTATATTGTATCATAATTTTTATGGCGTTACAATGATTTTCGCCAAACAAAATGTGACAGCTCTTACCGCAATCTGTCAAACAATATCATTATAATCCAAATCATACCAATATATCCAAAGAGCGAATAAAGCTGTGCCACAAGGTTTGAAAAGCCGTACATCGAAAAAGGAAGTGCGGCAAGGCACAAAACCGCGGCAAAGAGTGTACGCTCCCTGCCTGACTTTATTTTGTCTGCAAAGTGTGACATCAATCCAAATCCGTACGAAACTGCAGTCGTGCATATCGCCATGAAAAGAACTGCGGTATAAACCTGCTTAGCGGATTTTCCGCATATGGCGGCAAGCTCCAGCATAGGAAGCTCGCTGTCACGGATAATATCAAAATTTGCACCGAGAACCGTCCACATAAACATTATCAAAAGTCCGATTACAAAACCGCCGCCGACCGAGGCGGCACGGATTGTTTTTGTATTTGCTCTGTTTGCCAGGGGCACAAGAACGGCTCCTGCCGTCACCGTATTGTAGGAGGCATAGCAGATTGCGGACATAGCTATTGTGCCGCCTGATTTTATGCTTTGGGCAAAGGTCGGGATATCGCCGAATACAGCACAGCAAACCGAGACATATATTATGCCGCATATCATGAGCGGAACTAAAATCAGATTTAGTGTGACAATTCCTTTTAAATCAAAGCTGAGGACAACAAAACAGATTATCGCCATAAAAACAGCACCCCATATATCCGAAAAGGGCGAGAGGGCATCGGCGAGAGCACCGCTTCCCGAAAACATAACAAAAAGGCCGCAGAACATATAGACAAGCATAAAGCCGTTCACAAAAGGTGCGGCTTTGCCTGCGATTGAGGATACATACGAGGAGTAGCTCAAAATGTTCTGCTCAGATGCCTTGGCGAGAATTGTATAGGCTATTACCATAAATAAAAACGCTGCAATAAGCACACCGTTAAGATTTGTGTTTGAACGGAAATTAAAGTATTCCAGAACCTCTCGTCCGGAGGCAAAGCCTGCACCTATAACCAATCCGATGTATACCGACATAATTTTAAAGGTTTGTTTCATAAAAGCGCCTCCCTATATAATAAATATAGGGAGGTGCGAAGAAATATGACATATCAAATGAAGACAGTCTGGACAAGCACCATGTAGCAGACGGTTCCGACAAGAACACTTAAAAGCGAGTTGCGTTTCCAAACCTGCAGAGCTGCGACGACGGCAACCGATATAAGCTCGGGTATACCGTAGGGGTAGGATAAAATTTTAATATCCTTCAGGCAGTAAATCACAAGAAAAGCCATAATTCCGTACGGAAGAGTATCGCCGAGCCGTTTTATAACCTTTGGGATTTCTTTGCCCTCGGGAAAGGCAAAGAATGCAAAAAACCTCAAAAGAATTGTAACACCCGAAACAATCGCAACTGTTATAAATGTATATAATGTATTATTCATTTTTGTCAGCCTCCCCTTTTCCGCCGCGCATTAAAACAAGCGTTAAGATAATCATTGCAGGAATAGCAAAGCTTTGTGCTCCGAACAAAAGCAGAGCCGCAACAGATACCGCCGCCCCGAAAAGTGCGGGGAAGTGGTTTTTGGTATCAAACCATTGGTCAACAAAAATGGTAACAAAGAGTGCTGTCATTGCAAATTCCATGCCCGTGCTGTCAAATCCCGACAAACTGCCGAGCAGAGCACCTGCAGTACAGCCGATAAGCCAGTAGGATTGGTTAAGTGCCGACAGCAGGAAAAAGTATCGGTGCTTATGGATACCCTCGTTTTCGGGTTTGCTTTCGTCAAATGTAGAGGTAAGGGAGTATGTTTCATCGGTCAGGGCAAAAATCAGATACCATTTACCCTTTTTTACCTCGCGGTATTTGCCGAGCATCGAGAGTCCGTAAAAGAAATATCTTGCGTTTATCATAAGCGTCATAATCGCAGAGGTCAAAAATGATGCTCCGCCGAGCAAATCAACTGCGACATACTGCATCGAGCCTGAATAAATGGTAAGTGCCATCAGTATCGCCCAGATAAAGCTGTGCCCCGAATGTTTTAATAGTACGCCGAAGCCCATTCCCATAATTATGTATCCTGCCATGACGGGCAGGCTGTCCCTGAATGCTCTTTTAAAGGTTTTACTTTTCATTGTTTAAAACTTCTCCTATGTAAAATACAATATGTTGTGTGCCTTAAGGTCACTTTCCAAGGCATAATTTAAGGTGTATGCCGTACCGCTCCGCTTTGAAGTGATATAAAATATACAGTGAGAGCTGTGGTCAACCATAAACCGATTTCGCTTGTGCAGACAGCCGGAATAATATTCGTCTGATACATATATTACCTCGTCTGCCGACGCGAGAATTTCTTCGTATTCGGCTATCTGTGATTTTCTCCAACCCTTTGTCTGGTTTCTGCAAGGCAGAGCAAGAACCAGGCGGACAGAGGGATTTTCCTGTTTGGCCTCAAGAACCGCTTTTGCCGCAAGCGTGTCAAAACCAAGTGCACCGCCTGTAATAAAATCCGTAATGCCGAGCATAAGCATATCACGGATAAGTGCAGATAAATTTTTCTGTATTATGCTAAGATGCTCGGATTTAATAATTCTGTGTCCTGTAAAGGAACAGCATTTTTCGCGTGTATTCATAATATCACAAATCCTTGAATTCAACTGAAATTTCATCGCCGCAGACCGTCAGCAGTGCATATCCGCGTGTTGCCGAGCCGGGATTAATAACGGTTATGTCTCCCGTCTCTAAATGCCGCGAATGGGTATGCCCGAAGATGCATATGTCAGCACCGCGGCGTTCTGCCTCTGCAATCACTCGATGAGGTGTTGCCTTCACCGAATAGTTATGGCCGTGAGTTAAGAATATCTTTTTGCCGCCGAACTCAAAAAATCTGTCGTACGGAACATCCCACACGCTAAAATCGTTATTGCCGAGAACATACGCACAAGGGATAAGGGGATATAAGCACATAATATCCTCTACATCACGATGAACATCGCCTGCGTGTATTATTAAATTTATGTCGCAGTTAGCGTCGATTGCAGCCTGAATGCTTTTAAAGTCTCTGTGGCTGTCGCTGAGTATCAGTGCCTTCATAGTAAACTCCGTCCCATAATAGTGTCTTTGAAAAAATTCATATATTATATTATCATATATTATCAATTTTGTCACGAAAATTATTTCTCCTGCATAAATTATTAGTAGCGGAACTCGCTGTCACATACATAAAGGGGGAATTTTCATGAATTTGGAAGATATGATAAAGAATATGAATCCGCAAATGTTGTCAAATGCCTTGGCTCAGCTTGGAAATATTTTATCTCCGCAGCAGCTTGCTCAGGTCGAGAAGGCAATCAAGACTACGGATAAGGGAACGCTGAATCAGAAGCTTAACGGATTAAAATCCGAGGATTTGCAAAGAGAGCTTCGCAGTAATCCTCAGCTTGCAAAACAGCTTGCAAGCAATCCCGAGCTTATGAAAAAGTTAAACGGGATTTTCAAAAAATAGTGCAGATGGGAGGGCTTTGAATGCCTGATGAAATAGATTTGTCGGGAGCAGTCGATATGCTCAAGGAGATGCTCGGCAGCGAGGAAGGCACACAACAAATCCAGAATATAGCCGCAATGTTTGGCGGCGGGCAGGAGACACAAAAAGAAGCTCCGCCAAGTGCCGGGATGGGTTTTGATAATATAGAAATGATGCTGAAGCTGCAAA
Source organism: Clostridia bacterium (assembly GCA_045639145.1). GTDB lineage: Bacteria > Bacillota > Clostridia > Monoglobales > Monoglobaceae > UMGS1820. Next base: position 10,459 of record JAZUCQ010000051.1, read on the forward strand.
AGGTAATGTCTGTAATGAACGGCAATGCCAATATGCGCGAGACGGCATTTTTGAAGTCTTTGAGAGATTTGCTGAGACCCGAAAGACGCGGTGCGGTTGATAACGCGGTTAAGTTTTTAAGCGTCGGCAGGGCGGTAAAGGCATTTCGCGAGCTCGAAGGGGTGTAGTGTATGTATAGGAGGTATGAGCCTGACCGACGGCAGAGGACGGATTCGGGAGGTTCCTCTATGCCTCAGAGTAACGCTCAAGGCGGTGGAAGACGACCGAGCGGTACAAATGCGGGAGGCTCGGGGAACAAAGTACCCTCGGGGGGACAGAATTACCGAAGGCAGGGGACGGTGCATAACAAGCAACCGGGCAAAAAAGTGGCGGAGCCTCAGATACAGCCTCGAGCTGAGACTAAAGCTTCGCACACGACAAACAAGGCACATCCGATTACAAAGCTCATACCACAATCATTATACAATCCCGAAACAGGCAAGGTTCTCGGTTTTTTGTCGGCGGAGGATTTGCTGATTGTGGCGTTGATTCTTCTGCTGATAGACAGCGGAGACGATGAGGCGGACAATACTATGCTGATATATGCGTTAATATATATATTGATTGCGGAGCATATGGAACTGCCTTTTTTGTAGGAGCGGACGGGGCGTCCGCTCCAATTTTTGCTGACCGAAAAAATTTTAAAATTATTTTTAAAAATGTATTGACAAAATAAAAATAATGTGATATCATATCAAAGTTGCAAGTTTTAATAACAATTTAATACGGAGGGGTTCCCGAGTGGCCAAAGGGGGCAGACTGTAAATCTGTTGCTTTCAGCTTCGATGGTTCGAATCCATCTCCCTCCACCAGAAAAAGCGACTTGTCGAAGCAAGTCGCTTTTTCAATGGAATTTGCCTTGCGACAAATGATGTGAGGCTGCGCAACATATAATAAAACCCGAAACGAAATCTTCGTTTCGGGTTTTAAACTGTCCTTTTTATACAGCCTGTAATTTTATTTACCTAAATATGTGAAGTGCATATGGTCGAGAGTTCCGTTAATCCAGGCATTGCCGCCCCAAAGCCAGCCGTATTTCGCAAAGGTCTGAACAACTGTTCCGTCAGACGGGAATGAGTACACTGAGGTCTCGGGGTCATAGAACGAACCGATTGTTGTACCGCTTGCGTATACGCAGTAGTTTTCGTTGTAGTTAAGGTCGATTGCCGTACCGTAGTTGTGGTCGGAATATACACCGCTTGACATAGCGCTTCTCCATGCGTATGCGGTAGCATCCTTAATGGGTGGCTTGTCATCAGAATTAAAGATTTCGTCAAATATTGCGATTACATCATCTTTAAGCTTGGTGTTAATCCTAAAGGTAAGCGTGGATGCATATTTCTCATTTGCTGAGTTAAGCTTCCATACATTTACCGTCACCTCAGTCATGTTTGCATCTGCCTCTGCCTGAGAGGTATACTTTGTACCGCTCGGGAATATACGAGCTTCTTTTTCTGCAGCTTCGCCTGATGCTAAAGTCTCGGTGTATGTCTTTAAGCGGTAATGACCGTCGCTGTCGGGAATTTGAAGCGGTGTTCCGCTGGGAGCGGTTCCTGTACCGCCCGACCAGGAGCTGTCCTCTGTTGCAGCTTCGGGATTATCTGCATAACGGAGAGAAACCGTTGCACCTGTCGGCAGAGTTATTGTCTTTACAAGAGTGTATATGGCATTGCCCCTTGCATCGTTTGTGCTTCTGAGCGTTGTCTTGATTTGTCCCTCAAGATTTTTGCCGTAGAGAACATAACAGCGGTAGGCTATAATTGCAGCCTCTTCACGCGTTACGGGGTCATTGGGGCGGAATTTTCCGGTATCTCCGTCGCCTGCCATAAGGTGGTTGTCGAGCATGAATGCAACATAGTTCTTTGCCCAGTAGGCAATATCCTCAGCATCGGCAACACCCGCAAATACATTCTCTGACGGGAAGTAAGGACCTAATACACCGGCAGAGTCAAGCAGGCTGGTGATGATTTTACACATTTCCTGACGAGTGAGTGTGCTTTGAGGGAAGAAATGTCCCTCGCCGTCGCCGCTGACAATACCTGCATAGTATGCCATATTCGGAAAAGCGTCGGTAGTGTCCGAGAACGGATGCTTTGCATTGGTCGAAACATTCTCTGCCGTAAGAGTTGCATAAAGATTTACTGCGACATTGACAAAATCGTTACGGGAGATAGGAATATTAAATGCTTTTGTTGCATATTCCTCTGATATAATACTGAGGCGTGTAGCACCGTTTACAGCATCAGCCGCCCATGAGTTCGGCTCATATGCAAATACGCCGAGCTGTGAGCAGACAAGGCTTGCTGTAAGTGCTGTACATATAACGATTTTTGCTATTTTTTTAAATAAATTTCTTATCATAAATTCACCTCAAACAATATGCTTTTTGGACAAATTATAATTGATTGTATCACAAAATCGGAGAAAATTCAACCTTTCAGTGGTTTTGTTTACAAATTGTTAGATATTTGTTATATTTGGCTTATAAGATTATTTTGGCAAAAAAGTAAAAATATATTTACAAAAATGCATAATTGAAGTATACTGTATGAAGCGACTTATGTGTCGGTCTGAATATTTAGGAGGGCATAAAATGTATAGAGAAGTGAAGATAGAAAATGAGCGGATAAGTGCAATAATATGCAGTCTCGGTGCGGAATTTAAAAGTATCAAAAAAGACGGCAAAGAGATGCTGTGGGGCGGTGACCCTGATGTTTGGTCGGGGCAGGCTCCTATACTTTTCCCGATTTGCGGAGGACTTAAGGATAACAAGTTTATATATGAAGGCAAGGAGTATTTTTTGGAGAAGCACGGCTTTGCACGCACCTCTGAATTTGAGGTGGAGAGTGTAGGCGAGACTTGTGCTGTTTTTCTGCTCAAGCCCAACAAGGAAAGCCAGAAAAAATATCCCTTTGACTATGAGCTGAGAGCCTGCTTTACACTTGAAGAGGCTTCCGTCAGGGTTGATTACAGTATTCTTAATTTAGATACTCGGACTATGTATTATTCAATCGGTGCACATGAGGCGTATGCATGCCCGGAGGGAGTAGGAAATTACAGCGTTATTTTTGATAAGGAAAAGACTCTCGGCACAAACCGCTTAAACGGCGGGTTGCTTGACTATGCAGCAACGCCTGTTATCGAGGGCACAGACGAGCTGGTTTTAAAGGATGAATATTTTGAGAAGGACGCATTGATTTTCCCGAATGTAGGCTCGGATAAGGTTACATTAAAGAACAATACAACAGGGGAGAGTATAGAGATAGACTTTACGGGAGCGGAGAATCTTCTTATCTGGACAAAGCCGAATGCAAAATATGTGTGCATCGAGCCGTGGTGCGGACTTCCCGATTATGTTGACAGCGATTATATGATTGAACATAAAAAAGGAATATGTGCTCTGCCGTCAGGTAAGGAGCGTATACATACGCACAGAATTAGTTTTTAATCTAAAAGCGTGGCAATTTTAATTGCCACGCTATTTAATTTTTGTCGGCGGATAGCCGAACCGTTTTTTAAAGCTGTTGGAAAATGCCGAGACAGACAAAAAACCGCTTTTCTCTGCCGCGTCACTTATCGAGCTTCCATTTGCTATCATGGAAAGAGCAATATCAAATCGGTAATCCTTAATGTACTGATAAGGCGAGGTTCCTGTTGCACTCTTGAAAATCCGTGAAAAATGATTTTCGGAGAGGTTTGCATTGTCTGCAAGTTCCCTGACTGTAATGTTACTTAGAAAATGTTCTTGTATGTATCCGATGCTTTTTGTAATTATAGGCTCCGAATGTATCGTGGTTGGAAAAGCGTCATTTATGTCAAAAAACAATCCGTCTATAAGCAGGGTTACTCGCTTCAGGCTTGAATAAAATTCATCTGCATGGTTTGTCTTATCTGCAGTCTGTATACCTTTTTGTCTCATAAAGCACATAAAGGCTTGTACATCCTGCTTGATAAGCGGCTGCGTGTCGATGTCGAAGTCTATGACACGGTCATAGTTTAAATATGTCGGGTTTGAAAAGTCAATATAGAAATGGTTGAATTTTCGGTCTTCCACAAAAAATCTCAAATTACATTTGCTCGGCAGAATATAGAAATGATTTTTACGGAAGTAATAACGCTTGTTTTGATAAAAATATCCTGCACCCTCTGTCAGAATGTAGTATATTCGGTCAGCGTGGTTCTGGTGGTTTACAAGCAGCAGCCAGTTGGGGGGCGGTTCGGTTATGCCCCAACGGTGAAGTCGGTAGTCGCCTTTCATTTACATTCCCTGCCTTTCATGCACTAATATAGCATAGCTTATCTCAAATGTCAACATAACTGATAAAATATCACGCATTCACCAAACACGGATATTTATGCATAAAAATGCCAAAAAGACAAAAGAAAATTTAAAAAAATGGTGGGAATGATAAAAAATACGGTGGTAATGAGCATTGTATTGATTTTGAAATGTGATATGATAGGGATATAATAGATGAATTACAATTTTTAATATAAAGGAGTGTATAAAATGTTAAAACCAAGAATAGGTATAAGACCCGTAATTGACGGACGCTGGGGCGGTGTTCGCGAGGGTCTTGAAGAAAAGACAATGAACATGGCAAAAGCTGCGGCTGAGCTGATTTCATCAAATCTCCGTTATCAGGACGGAACTCCCGTTGAGTGCGTTATCGGCTGCACAACAATCGGCAGCGGTGCAGAGGCGGCAAAGGTAGCAGAGCAGTTCTCAACCGAAAATGTTACCGCTACCCTGTCTGTTACACCTTGCTGGTGCTACGGCAGCGAGACAATGGACCTCGATCCCAACACAATCAAGGCTGTATGGGGCTTTAACGGAACCGAGAGACCCGGTGCGGTTTATCTTGCGGCTGTTATGGCAGCACATGCACAGAGAGGCCTTCCTGCATTTTCTATCTACGGACATGATGTTCAGGATGTAGCTGATAATTCTATTCCCGAAGATGTAGCTGAGAAAATTTTGAGATTTGCACGCTGCGCAGCAGCAGTAGGTCAGATGAAGAACAAGGCATATGTAAACATCGGCGGAATTTCAATGGGTATTGCAGGTTCTTACTGTGATGCAGATTTTATGCAGAAGTATTTAGGTCTTCGTGCAGAGTGGGTTGACCTTACTGAGGTTCTCAGAAGAATTACTCTCGAAATTTATGACAAGAGCGAGTATGAAAAGGCTTATGCGTGGATAAAGGCTAACTGTAAGGAAGGCTTTGACAAGAATGCAGGCAAGGATTTGCCTGAGATTATCAAAAAGTCCAAGGTTGTTCCGGCTGACAAGGATTGGGACTTCATTGCGAAGTTCTCTGTTATCGTAAGAGATATTCTCTTCGGCAATCCCAAGCTTGCAGAGATGGGCTGGTACGAAGAATCTCTCGGCAGAAACGGTATCGTTGGCGGCTTCCAGGGTCAGCGTCAGTGGACAGACTGGCTGCCGAACGGTGACTTTACCGAGGCGATAATGGCATCAAGCTTTGACTGGAACGGCAAAAAGGCTCCGTTTGCACTTGCAACCGAGAATGATACATTGAACGGCATTTCAATGCTGTTTGGAACTCTCCTGACAGGTAAAGCGCCTTGCTTCCATGATGTTCGTACATATTGGTCGCCCGAGGCAGTAGAGCGTGTTACAGGCAAGAAGCTTACAGGTAAGGCTGCAGACGGTATTATTCACCTTATCAATTCAGGTGCTACGGCTCTTGACTGCACAGGTGCAGTAAAGGACGAAAATGGCAACGGAATTATCAAGGAATGGTGGAATATGACCGAGGAAGACATCAATGCTTGCGTGGAGGCAACCGACTGGTGCAGAGCGGATTATGAATACTTCCGCGGCGGCGGTTTCTCGAGCCACTTTAAGACACAGGCAGAGATGCCCCTTACCATGATAAGAGTAAACATGGTAGACGGTGTAGGCCCGACAATCCAGATTGCAGAGGGTTACTCTGTTGTGATTGAGGACGATGTTCACGATAAGCTTGACAAGAGAACAGACCCCACATGGCCGACAACATGGTTTGCACCTATCCTTACAGGCAAGGGTGCATTCACAGATGCTTATTCTGTAATGGCTAACTGGGGAGCAAACCACGGCGTAACCGTTCACGGTCATGTCGGAGCAGATGTAATAACACTTGCATCAATGCTCAGAATTCCCGTTGCTATCCACAATGTAGCAGACGAGAAGATATACAGACCCCATTCATGGGCAGCATTCGGTAAGGGCGAGGACTCAATCTCTACCGATTACAGAGCGTGCGAAGTATACGGACCGCTTTATAAATAAAACAATAAAAAGACCGCCGATTGCTCGGCGGTCTTTTTATTATTTGCCGCAAAAATAATTGGAGTTGCGCATCTGCCAAATAAAAAAGTGTACAGCCAAAGCCGTACACCGAAAAACGCACAGCTCCGGTTTGTTGCGACACAAACTTTCTCAACATAAATAGCATGCGAAAAATAGAGTATGCGTTTTTACCTAATATAAAGTAAAAATGCACGCTATTTATGAAATATAAAAAGTTTATGTCGCAGAATTAGTATAACATATAATTGATAAAATGTCCAGTCAATTTTTCTTGTTGCCCTTTTTTTATGTTTGTGATACAATTACGGTAACTGATAAATTCGGGGAGCGGTAATATGCTTGAGATAATATACGGAACAGCAGGTTCTGACAGGGACGAAATTGCATACGGAAAAATAGGCGAGGCAATCCGCAAAGGCGAGGTTTGCTATATTCTTGTGCCCGAGCAATTTTCTCTTTCCGCCGAAAAGTACATAATAAAAAGATTTGGGATATCCGCACAGACGCACGCAAAGGTAATTACATTTTCTCGGCTTTGCAACCTTGTGCTCTCCAAGATGGGACCTTTGAGAATGAAGTATATCGACGGTGCGGGTAAGCAAATTCTTGCGGCAAGGACAATCCGCAATCTGCACGGAAGGCTCACAGCACTTGCGCCAAGCCTTCGCAGAAAAGGTTTTTCGGCAACGGTAGTAGAGCTTATATCCGAGATGAAGAGATACGGAGTATTGGCAGAGCAGCTTGTTTGTGCGGCAGATGAAATCGGTGAGTCGGAGCTGTCTGACAAGCTTCGGGATATCTCGGCATTATCGGAGCTTTTTAATTCATACTTAGAGGGGCAGGCGGCAGACGCGGAGGATAATCTTGAATTAATTCTGCCAAGGCTCAAGGATTGCGGATTTCTGTCGGGGAATCTTTATATGATGCACTTCCGTTCCTTTACGCCCGTTGAGTATAAAGTGATAGCTCAGCTTATGCTGAAGATGAATGTTTGTGCGGCAATGTGCTGTGACGGAGTTTATGACGGCTCGACGCTTTTTTCGCCCATCTCCGCAACCTGCAGAACACTTGCCGAGGAGGCGGAGACAAACGGAGTAGAGGTCAGCATATACGCTGCACAAAAAAATCGAGAGCAGAATGAGCTTTTATATCTGGCTGACAGTTATTTTAAGTCAAACCCTAAGCAGTATTCGGGAAAAGCGGAAAGAGTGAAGATATTTGAAGTATCAAATACCTACCGCGAGGTTGAGGCGGCGGCGGATTTGATTTTAAGGCTGTGCCGCGAGGAGGGGCGGAAGTTTTCCGACTTTCTTGTGCTTGCGCGGGATACCGAAAGCTACAACAGAATAATGCCTGCAATTTTTGCGGCACGCGGAATAGATGTTTTTCTTGATACAAGGCGAAGTATACTGACAAAGTCGCTTTGTGAGACGGTGTGTGCGTGCCTTGATATTCTTGCGTTCGGCTACTCATATGACAGAGTGATGGAAATTGCAAGGTCAGGAATAATGAATGTCCCCGAGGAAGATGTGGATTTGTTTGAAAATTATCTGCTTGCGGTCAGTCCCTCTCATGCTATGTGGGCAGAGGAGGAGTGGACATACTGCCCCGACGGTTATGACATAGAGGTTATAAACAGAACAAGACACGGACTTTTGGACTTTGTCAGACAAATCAATGATGCATTTGAGGGAAGAAAAACCGCAGGGCAGATATGCGAAGTATTATCTTCGGTTTTGTTCAGCGAGGAACGGGCGGAGCATATGCAAAAGCTGTGTGACAGTTTTGCGGAAAACGGAATGCCGTACCTTGCCGATGAATACCGACAGGTTTGGGACAGTACAGTTTCGGTGCTGGCTCAGATTTCGGCACTTATGGACGAGGAAAACATAACATGGAAGGATTTTGGAGAGCTGTTTAAAAATGCGTGCGGAGGCATATCGGTGGGACTTACTCCTCAGACTCAGGGCAGCGTGACATTCAGCCGAATTGACCGCTTTAGAACTGACGGAGTTCCTGTTGTCATCGTGCTTGGTATGAACGAAGGGGTATTCCCTGCATCGCATACCGCCGAGGGTATTCTTTCCGATGCCGAGCGAATGAGGCTATCGGAGCTTGGGATTCAGCTTGCGCCCGGAGCGGATGCAAAACGCAGAGAGGAGCAGTTGCTCATCTATTCTGTGCTGACAGCCGCAACAGAGAAGCTTTGCTTATTCGTTCCGATTGCGGATATAGACGGAAAACAGCTTGAGATGTCCCCCATAATAAAGAAGATAAGGACGAAAATATTTGCGGATACAGAGACCGTAAACCCCGACCTTTCGGGTGATTTTCTAAGACTTGCCGAGGGCAGACGGGCAGCGTTTGATGTGCTGTGTTCGGCTCTTGCAGAAGCCGAGGGCGACCCCGAGAAGCTATGTGAGGCAGGACAGACCTTGTATGGATATTTCAAAGATGTTCCCGATTATGCGGATAGTCTTGAGGACATTGAAGAAAATATGAGAGTCTCTGCACCCGAAAAGCTCTCAAAGGATGCAGTAAGAGCCATATACGGGGATATGGTTATGCTTAGTGCGTCTAAGCTTGAAAAATACAACGCATGTGCCTTTTCGTATTTTATGAATTACGGCTTGCTTGCGGCAGAGCGTGACAGGGCAGGGATTGAACCGAGGAGCACGGGCAGTATTCAGCATGCGGCTTTGTACGAATATTTTTCAGAGCTTAAAGCTGCGGAAGTTGATTATTCGCAAATTACAATAGACGATTGTTACAAGCGGATATACTCAATCGTAAAAGATGAGGCGCTGAAGAGTACCGAGCTTTTGTATGAGAGTTCTTCCTATTACAAATATGTAGTGACAAGAATGCAGGGCATTGCGGCACGGACAGCATGGGAGGTTGTAAAGTTCTATAAGTCAAGTAAGTTCAGACCTATGGGCTTTGAAATAAGGATAGACACGGGCGGCGAGATACCTGCGCTGGAAATTAAAGATGATGAAGGAAGAAAAATTGCAAGACTTCGCGGAATAATAGACCGTGCGGACAGTGCTGTCATAAACGGTAAGACTTATATAAGTGTTATTGACTACAAATCCTCGCAAAAAAATCTTGACGAGAGACTTGCAGCGGCAGGTGTTAATCTGCAGCCGCTTTTGTATTCGGATATTGTATGCAGGAGGCTCTCTGCAAGTCCTGCGGCAATGCTTTATATGCAGATGACAGACCCGATTGTAGACGAGGCAAAGCTTAAAGGCGTGACCTTTGGCGAGATTGAGAGAGCGGTAAACGGAAAAATCTCGCTTGGCGGCTGGCTCTCTGACACCGCAGAGGTTGTGTCGGGATACAGCTTAGGCGGAGAAAACGGCGAAAAATATATTCCGTCGGGAAAGACTTCACTCGTCAGTGAGGAGGAGCTAAAGCGGAGAATTGAGGCAGCAAATCAAAAGATAAGAGAGTCTGCGATGGGAATATATGACGGCAACATTGCGGCGGAGCCATATGCGGATAAGGGGTTTGACGCGTGTCAATACTGCATGTACAGCAGTTCATGCCGACAATAGACAGAGGGGAGAATGAATTATGAAAACTTTTATACTTGCAAGCAAAAACAAGCACAAGGCGGAGGAGATAAAAGCAATCCTCGGCGAAGGCTTTGATGTTATAACCCAGACCGAGGCAGGTGTCGGGGATATTGATGTGGTTGAAGACGGAGCAACCTTTGAAGAAAATGCCGTTAAAAAGGCAGAGACCATAATGCAGGCAACGGGAAAAGCCGTAATTGCAGACGACAGCGGACTTTGTGTTGATTATTTGGACGGTGCGCCCGGGGTGTATACTGCACGCTATGCAGGAGAGAATGCCACCGATGCCGAAAATATACAAAAGCTTTTAGTGGCACTTGACGGAGTAGTGCCCGGCGAGAGAGGGGCACAGTTTGTGTGCGTTATCGCGGTGGCGGAACCGGGCAAAGAGACATTGACATTCAGGGGTGAGTGTCACGGTGCTATCAGCATGGAAATCCGCGGCGAGGGCGGTTTTGGATATGACCCGATTTTCTATGTGGAAAATTATGATTGCACCATGGGAGAGATGGAGACGCACATAAAAAATGCGATAAGTCATCGCTCTGAGGCACTAAAAAGATTTGTAATTCATATGAGAAAGATTAATAAATAATAAACATTATGTGCAAAATATTGACAAAAATCTTTTGGATATGTTATAGTTATTCTATTGTGATTTCGACAATAATTTTGCGTCGCTCAAGAGCGGCGGAAGGGAAAGAATATGAGTAAGACTTTTAAGACGGTTGTGATTATATTTACAATAATATTTGTTGTATTTTCCGCTATGTTCGGAGTGCTTTCGGCTCAGATAATATCAGAGCTGTCTTTTGGTGACGAAATATATATTGAAGGACTTGATGCCCATGATGAGCAGGTGGGTATGCTTAACTTCTTGTTAATCGGTGTAGATGACGGTGGTTTCAGAAGTGATACAATAATGCTTGCGTCGGTTGACGGGTATTCAAACCGAGTGAACATTTTGTCAATCCCCCGTGATACCAAGGTTAAGGCAAAGGGGTACACCACCCAGAAGATAAATGCATTGATTGGCTTTGGTAAACAGCAGGAGATGTCAGGCAAAATTGACGAGCCTGAGGAAATCCTGATTGACATGGTCAAGGAGCTTACAGGACTTCCGGTACACTACTTTGTGACGGTGGACTTTGACGGCTTTAAGGATATAATTGATGCACTTGACGGTGTTGATTTTAATGTTCCGTACAACATGAACTATGACGACCCCGTACAGGATTTACATATCCACTTAAATGCGGGACTTCAACATCTTGACGGTCAGGCGGCACATGACTTTATAAGATTTCGCCATAACAACAACGGCACGGCTCCGGGTGAATATGTTATGGGTGATGAGGGCAGACAGTATTGGCAGCAGGAATTTATAAAGGAGCTTGTGCGGCAGAAGTGCAGTCCTAAGTATATAGCAAAGATTGATGATTTGTTTGAGGTCTTAAAGGACAATGTGAGAACCAACTACACAATGAAGGATTTGGCAAAGCATCTTCATTTGGTTCAGAAAATAAATCTTGATGAAATTGGCTCGTATCAGCTCCCCGGTGCGGCAGAGTATATCAATGGTGTTTCGTGGTATATTTATAATAAGGAAGAGACAAAGCTTCTTATAAATGAGGTATTCCTTCCCAAGAGCGCAGAGGAATGGGAGGAACACAAGGCTAAATATCCCAATGGATTTGAGGCTGAATTTAAATCCTTTGAGGCAAGCTCGGCAAACACCGCAACTGCTGCGGCATCCGTGGTAAGTATTGATAACGAAGAATAAAAGCTGCAAAAAGTCAGAATACTGGGGTGCTTGATTATCCCAATCCGTAGGGACAGTATTCCGAAACAGACTTTTTGCATTTTTTTATGTTTACATCAGTAGAATATAACAATTACAAGACGATAGAGAATAGAATTATCCCAAATTTATGGGGAAAAGCCTCCCGAAACCTAACTTATATGGTTTTTTACTCGTTTATGAAGGCAGAGGGGCTTTTTCCCACATATTCTTTAAAAATTTTGCGAAAGTAGGTTGGGTTTTTATAACCGACCATTGCACAAACATCATAGACCTTGTATTTGCCGCTGAGAAGAAGCTCTTTGGCTTTTTCCATCCGATACCCCGTGAGGTATTTTATAAAGCTTGTATTTGTGTGAGCAATAAAAATACGGCTTAAATAATTTGGGGTTAAAAAGATGTGTTTTGACAGAGTTTCGAGGGAAATGTCATCTTGATAGTTGTTTTCTATATATTCTATAATTTGTTCTATAATTCTTTCTGTTCGCTGATTGAGTTTATTATCTATGGAGTTTTTAAGATTATCGGCAATCAAATCAAGAATATTTTCAAGTGATGACAGATTTTTTGCATTTTCAATTTGAGTAATATAATTATTTTCTTTAAATTGAGTGCAAATCTTGGTTTCCCCCATATTATACAGTGTTGCATAAATAGTGTAATACATTTCACAGGCGATAATTCTGATGTAATCAGAGCTGATATACTTATTTGTTTTAAGGGTGTTCATCATATTTTCAAAACAATTCTGTATACCGGAGATGCTATGCATTTTCAGGCTGTCGGTCAGTTTTGAACGATCGTACAAGTTTACAATGGGTTGTATAACCTGTGTGTTTATTATATCATTATAGAAGGTCGTACTCTCCGAACTCAGGCAAAAAGTGTATTTAAAGACCTCATTTGATTGAATATACGATTCGTGTATATCTGTATATTTTTCGGCAATATTTCCTATTCCAAAGGACAAGCTGACATTATAGCATCTTGAGATAATTTCGATAATCTCTCCGAGAATGACAGCTAAGTTGGTGTCGCTAAAGTTATCTTTCTTGTCAGTATCGATGTAAAGAAGAATATGAGCCTGATTGTCACGGAAGTTGACAAAGGTGTTGTCTATACAAAGATGATTAACTATTCTGGTCAGCACATCAAGCTTTATGCACTGTCTTTCCTCTTCGTGGTAACGCTCCTTGAAATTTGCATAGTTATCAATGTTGACCGTAATACAACGAAACAATTTATCTTTAATGTCAAGACCAAACAAATCGGATTTTTCATCAAATTCAGAGATAGTCATATTGCTGCCCGAAAGCAAATTGGATATAAAATTTTCACGCAGGATGGGAAGGCTTTCGGCAAATTTTTTTTTAATATTGATATTATTGGATTCCTCATCGCATATTGACACGGTTTGTTTGAGTGCCTTAAGAATGTCCTCGGGCAGTGCGGGCTTTAGCAGGTAGCTTGTAACGCTGTATGACATTGCTTTTCTCGCGTATTCAAAGCTGCTGTATCCTGAAATGAGAATGAACTTTGTATTTATGCCTGCGGCAGTTGCGTTTTCAATCATTTCAAGACCTGACATTCCGGGCATATTAATGTCGGTAATAACGATGTCGGGCTTTTGGGTGAGAATTTTTTCAAGACCATCTGCAGCATTTTGAGCACAACCTATAAATTTAATATCAAGGTTAGAGAGGTTAATCGTCTCGCAGATTGCATCTATAACATATTGGTGGTCATCGAAAATCATCAAAGTATACATAAGCTACCTTCTTTCAAAAAAGTCGGGTTCCTTACAAACGGGAAGGGTATATGAAACGGTTGTCCCAAAGGATTCGTCAACAGAGAATTCGATTCCATATTCTTTGCCGCATATGAGAGAAATTCTTTCTTTTACATTAGTAATTCCGTAGCGTTCGCTTGTATAGCCTGTAGAATTAAGTTTGTTCATTATTTCAAAATCTATGCCTTTGCCGTTGTCAGAAATTGTTATATAAAGCTTATCATCCGCATATGCGGATATCGTTATAATTCCCTTTGATTTTGTGCTTCCAAAGCCGTGTATAATCGAGTTTTCTATAATGGGCTGCAGTATAAATCTCGGAATATAAAGTTCAAGAATATTGTCATCAATATCTATATCATATACAAATTCAGAGCTAAAGCATTCCTGCTGAAGAGTCATATATAACTCAATTTGTTCTATTTCGCGAGAAAGGGGGTGCACATCAAGTCCCTTGTACAAGTTGCTTTGATACAATCTTGCCAGTTTTTTCAAGAGCTTGCTGACTGCAGGAACATCGCTGCGGATAGCCTTCCAGCTTATTGAGTCAAGCGTGTTATATAAAAAGTGCGGATTAATTTGCACTTGCAGCATTTTAAGCTCTGCTTGTTTCCTCATGTGCATATGCTGCTTTTCTTCTTCCATAAGCTGCTCTATGCGGTCAATCATATTGTTATATGTATTGATTATAGTTCCTATTTCGTTTTCGTAATCATTATTGAGTTTTTTTAGTTTCCCTGATTTTACAAAGACCTTCATATTATCTGCAAGACGCATAATAGGAACGCTTGTCATTTTTGAAAGAGCAATACTCAGCAACAAGCCAAGTATAAGAGTTAAAATAATCATTATAACAGTGATATATTTAACAGAATTTATTTTTTTGTAAAGAGGAGCAGACGGTGTTATCTGGATTGTCTTCCAACCCTGCTTGTTTGTTTTGCTGCAGATGATGGAGTAATCTCCTGAGCGTATACACTTAGCCGAATTAGTGGATATAGCAGAGCTGTAATCGAAGAAATCACCAATAGGAATATCGGTGTTGGCATATACAATTTTGCCCTGTGCATCCATTGTATAAACATATGCGTCATTGACAATATGGCTACCGTTATAGAAGTTGGTTTCAAAATGCCGTGCAGAAAAGTTTATAACAAGATAGCCGAGAGGACTGCCATCATAATCGTATATCTGCGTGAGAGCGGTAATGAACTTTGGAATACTGTTAAGAGTCGAATCAAGCTTGTGTGAATCCATACTGAACTGCATAATCATTGCAGCGGAAAGGTTGCTGACCGAGTTGAACCAATCAACCTGAATCATATGTTCATAGGATTCTATGTATGAAAAGTTGCTTCGCTGAGGAGAATTCTTACTTCCGGGCAGAATTAAATACGAACCCCCAACTGCAAGATTTGTTGTCCAATAATCATACAAGAAAGTTTCAATTGTCTTACTTATATAAAATTGTTCATTCTGGTCGGCAGCGGAAAATTCTTTGACCAACTCCACCAAAGTGGTGTTTTTTGATAAAAGTTCACATGAATAGAGAGTTTTACTTACGGTGTTTTCTATGGACTGATTTACATAGTTTGTATCAGCGATAAGACTCTTATCTGTCAACTCCAGCAGAAGCGGATAAGCAGAGAAATATACCAGCATAGCTGTCAGCAAAACGATTATAATTGCCAGAGAAATATAGCTGATAAAAGTAATCTTATAAATTGAAAGTGATTTGAAAGAGTTTTTCATACTATATCACCAATTATTTGTATATTTTTTCGTTATCAATATAGCACAAATAATAAAAATCCACAATAAAAATTGTGAATTAGAGCTAAAATTTATGCGGTCGAGTGCTAAAATGAATACTTTTGCGAAAAATTAAATCGTGATATAATTTAGAATATATTTAACCTGATAGGAGGAGTTAAAATGAAAAAAACTTGGAAGAGAGTATTGGCTGCGGCGTTGGCACTTACGGTAGCTGCAGGGCTTGCAGGATGCGGTGAAAAGAAGGATGCGGCAAACGGCGATGAGAAAATCAAGGTAGTTATGTGGACCAAGGTTTCTCAGGATGCCAATGAAGGCAAAAAAGAAGTGTATGAAAAAGAGATGGAGCTTATTAAGGCTAAGTTCCCTCAGTATGAGATTATTGACATTGTTGCTCCCACCGGCGGCGGAATTTCGATGGAATACGATAAAGCGCTTATGGCGGGTGAGGCACCGAGCTTTATTAATGCTCTGACTTATAACGAGATTCCTACGCGCATCAAGAATGGTACCGTGGCAGATATTACAGAGCTTGTTGCGGATTGGGATATTGAAAAGCAGGGCTTGAGAGATACTATGTTCGACGAGGCGAACACAAAGGATGGCAGAATTTATGCATTGACCGATGCGACATATCTCAGAGGTACATACGTAAATAAGCAGCTTGTTGAAAAAAGCGGAGGTGACCCTGATAACCTTGCAAAGACATGGGATGAGCTTGTTGACTATGGTGTTAAGATGACTGACTTCTCAATCCCGAGATACTGCTATTCGCTTCTCGGTTCGACCAACTGTTCGTGGCCATATGTTGCATGGGTATGGTCTGCAGGCGGCGAGATGGTAAGACAGAACGAGGACGGCACATGGAGAGTTGCGTTTAATGAGCCCGAGGCAATTGATGCGGCAGAATTTTTGCATAGTATGATATGGGAACACGAAATTACACAGAAGGATGTAACGGTAAATCCCAACGAGCTTCGCACTCAGGTTGTTAACGGAACAGCTGCATACTCATGGAATACATATGAGGGAATGGATGAAAAGGGTCTCAATAACTACGGATTGTCATATTCTGATTTTGAAGTTACAACAATGCCAATGAAGGATGAGAGTCTTGAACCGGTTATTATGGCAAACAGCGGTGTTCTTACATTTAATCCGAAACTTTCGGAGGAAGAGCTCAAGGCGGCGTTTGAGGTTGCAACATACAGATATTTTGACGAAGAAATCCTCACAGCAAAATGGGAAATTATGGATAAGCATGGTATGGTAGAGACTGCTATACCGGGCAGAACTGATTTGTACGAAAAGAAGATGGCTATTTTTGAACATTTCCCGCAGGAATGTAAAGATAAGCTTATTGGACTCAGACAGTACGCAAAGCCTGAACCATTCTGCCCGAATTGGTCAGAGATCAAGAAGGATCTTGAGGAACCCATTCAGAAGCTTTATATAACAAAAGATTTGACAAGAGATGACATCCAGAAGATGTTTGATGATTGTGCAGAGGTTGTTTATAGCAAATACGGAGATGCATTCAAGAAATAAAAGGACGGAGATAAAATGATAAATAGACAAGCGACACCTGCCGTTGGCAAAATCCTGAAAATTGGTTCTAAATATAACAGGGAACAGATTATAGCGTTTGCGTTCTTGGCGCCTGCAATTATATTGTTTCTAATTACAAAATATGTACCGATTGTTGTTGGACTTTTTGTTTCGTTATTTGATATAAGTATTGTGGATCTGCCCGGAGAATTTGTAGGATTTGATAACTATGCCAGGGCATTTACGGACCCGTATTTTTACAAGGCGTTATGGCATAATGTAAAGTTTTTCCTTTATGGTATGGCTATGACATTTTGGCCGCCTATTCTTTTGGCGATGCTTATTAACGAGCAGAAAAAGGGAAAAACATTTTTCAGATTGGCATACTATCTACCGGCGGTTGCGCCGGCACTTGCCACACAGATTATTTTTAAGTATTTCTGGCAGCCTGACTATGGTCTTGCAAATCAGCTGTTGAGATTAATTGGAGTAGAAGGGCAGCTGTGGTTGAGTGACCCGAAATGGGTTTACTTCTGTATGGAGTTTCAGGGTCTTATTCTTGCCGGAGGAATGAATATGCTTACCTTCCTTGCGGCGATGCAGGCAGTTCCCGATTCGCTCTATGAGGCGGCGGTTATCGACGGAGCAGGATTTTGGAAGCGAGTTATACATATTACCATTCCGCAGATTAAGGGTACAATAGGTACGGTATTTATGTTCGGTGTAATTGGTTCTGCAAACTACATGGATTTGGTTATGGCAAACGGCGGACCCGCAAGGTCTACGGAGACAATTATTTTGTATGCATATAATCAGGCGATGTACTTCAGTGACTACAGCTACTCAATCGCGATGGCTTGTATTGTATTCTTTATCGTACTTGGATTAACTGCGTTGAAGAAATGGTATGAAAAGAAAAAGGAGGATTAATGATAAATGTCAGTATTATTAGACAGCGAAAGAGCAAAACCTAAGGGCAAGATTATAGGCGGACTTATGACGGCGTGGCTGGTTATAGGACTTCCTATTCAGGTTTTTCCGTTTTGCTGGATGCTTTTAAACTCGTTTAAGTCAACAGCTGAGATTACAAATGCACATTTGTCGTTGCTGCCGAGTGAGTGGCTCAATGAGGCATACAAGCTTGTATTTGAGAGATATGACCTACTGTCAAACTTGTGGAACACGGTTTATATAGTTGGATTTACGCTGATTGTTCAGCTTACTGTCAGTGCTTTGGCGGCATATTCTTTATCTAAGCTCAGACCGAGGTTTGGTAAAACAGTAGAGGTTTTCTTCCTTGGAACTATGATGATGAGCGGTATGGCGTTGATGATACCTACATATGTAATGGGTGTTAATCTTGGATTTTTAAATAACAAATTTACGCTTGTATTTCTAAACAGTGCATCTGCGTACTGCATAATGTTATTTAAAGATTTCTTTGACGGAATTCCTCAGGATTTACAAGAGGCGGCGGTTATAGACGGAGCAGGCAGGGTTAGAATATTCACATCAATTATTGCACCTTTGTCAAAACCTATATTTGCAGTTATGACAATAAGAACAATTATGGGTGTATATAACGATTACATTCTTCCGCTTATGTTCCTTCCCGATGAGAAAAATTGGACAATTATGATGCGTGTTTTCAAGTTGCAGGAGGGACTTAGCTTTGACCTGAATGTTATGTATGCGTTGCTCGCAATTGTTACAATTCCGATGATTATAATGTATTTGTTTATGCAAAAGCATATAGCGGAAGGAATTGCGACAACAGGATTAAAAGGATAATGGGAGGAGGTTTATATGAAAAAGTTATGTATAATGGCGGTTATAGCGACAATGCTCTTTAATGTATCGGCGTATGCCACAGACAGCGTGATTTCTATAACCGAAAAAAAATCGGCGAACGGACTTGTTTCCGTTACAGTAAAAAATAATAGTAAAAATGATGTAGAGCTTGGAATGACGGTAGTAAAAGACGCAAGTGGGGTTGCACTCAGGGATAAGACTTATGCGGCACTTCAGCAGCTCGCAAAGGCGGGAGAGACGACAACATTTACATTCATTATTCCCGAGAATAAGAATGGTCTCAGTGCGGCAGGTACTTATCTTATAAGAATATACGGAGCAGGCGGAGAGGTTGTTGAGGACAGTATTGTTCATGCAGGTGCACAGGCGATTGCAGATTTTATTGAGTTGATGAAGACAGAATTTGCAAAGGTTCAAAACCCTGCAGAAGCATACAAAACGCTTGAAGTTCTAATAAATGATACCGATAACAGAGCGGTCGTACTCAGCTTGGGAGTGGATTATGACTCTTTCAGCAGCGAGAGTTCTGCGGTACAAAATGATACATTGAACATACTCTATGCAGCAGGAAGTTCTGTGCTTGATAAAGAAAGCTTCCCGAAGGCGTTTGAAAAAGCGTATGGTACGGCAATTTATAACAGCGGCAAGAAGACCGATGGTATGCTTATGTTTGATTTAGTGTATGATGACGAAGCAGCAGATGATGAACTGTTTAGCGCAGCTGCATCAGCTATGGCAAGTACATATAAATCTATCAATGCATTTGAAGAGGATTTTGTTGTTGCTTACGGAATTGAGACGATTAACCATGCGACGGTTGATACACTCGGCAAGGTTCTGGATGCCTTTGTAGAAGAAACAGGTCTTTATGAAGAGGCAATTGGCGATATAAAAGGTCTTGCGTCGACAAAGAGATATGTGGCGTATGAATATATAATTTCGTCTGTTTCGTCTAAAAAGCTGACAAGCAAAACGCAGCTTGAGACTTTGCTTGAGGCGGCTTATGGCAAGGCAACAAAGAAAACAAATTTAGGCGGAGGCAATGGCGGCGGTATGCCGGGCAACAGTGCAAATATGGTGACTTCGGGCACAGGTGTGATTTCTGTTACACAGGGACCCGGCGGAACTGATGAAAAGGTTGGAGCATCGGCTATCTTCCCGGATTTATTAACTGAACACTGGGCGGCAGAGAGTGTTGAATATCTCAAAAAGCTTGGCATTATCAACGGTAATGAAAATGGAGAGTTTGAGCCTGACAGAGCTGTTACAAGAGAAGAATTTACTAAAATGCTTGTATTGGTATGTGGATTGGAGATTGACGGAAAAGACACAGATTTTGTTGATGCAGAACCCGATGCGTGGTACAGAGCTTATATCGGAGCGGCAACAGAAAATGGTCTTGTCAACGGAACAGGAAACAATCTGTTTGGAATAGGAGCGACCATAACCAGACAGGATATGGCAGTTATGGTAGCAAGAGCAATGAGGGTAAAGGGTATAGAGAGTGTTGAAATGCGCGAATACATATCCTTTGCGGACGAAGATAAAGTTGCGGATTATGCCGCAGGTGAAATAAAAATGCTCTACAAAGCAGGGGTTATCAACGGAAAGGGCGAAAATTTTGACCCTGTTGGCAGTGCTTCAAGGGCAGAGGCGGCAAAAATAATTTACGAAGCTTTTAAAGGAGGAAACTAAATGCATAAAAGAATATTAAGCCTTGTAATTGTATTTTCTCTTTTAATGTCTCTGTTTACTTTTTCGTATGCTGAAACAGAGGAGACAGAGCTTGTTGAAGGTAAATATGAGGTTTTAAAGCTTCTCGGAATAGTAAACGAAAGAATTGGCGGAGAGACAAGTGTTTTCGGGGAGCTGAGTAAGCTAAATTTTATAAATAATGTTTGTAATATACTCGGTGACTACAATTTTACTGCGGAGTATAACGCAGAGGCAGTGAAGGTTGCTGAGGATGCAGGAATTATTCATAAAAATCAGGATGATTTGTATAAGCCTATCTGTTATGAGGAGGCGGCAACAATGCTTGTCAGACTCTTCGGTTATGAAGAGGAAGCACAGGAGGGAGGCGGATATCCCACAGGATATTTGCAGATTGCACAGAGGCTAGGACTAAATGACGGACTTAGTGTGTCACCGACCGAGGCAATGAAGGAGCATGATATTATAACGCTCCTTTATAATGCTATTAATGCAGGTTGCCCCGTTATGGAGTATATCACAGAAGACGGAATTGTTTACAGCTTGACCGCAGAATCAACCTTCCTTTATGAGACAAGAAGAATTTATAAAGTTCAAGGTGTTTTGGAAAGTACAGAAAGCTCAATTCTCAGGGCAGACTATCCGATTATGGACGGCAAGGTAATGATTGACGGATATGTCTATAACGCGGAAGATGATTTCTCGGATATGCTGGGCTTGGGCGTGGAGGCATTTGTTCAGGAGAAAAGAAGTGATGATGATACAGTCCTGTTTGTAACTCCGTACAATAACAAGGAACTTGTAGTTGCATCGGAGGATATAAAGGAAATGTCTGCGGACTTTAAAACCTTTACATATATTGGTGCAAATGATAAAGAAAAGGAAATTACTGTATCTCCTGTTGCGGCGGTGTTGTATAACGGACAACCGATAAGGAAATATACACCGCAGACCTTTAAACCTGCAGACGGAAGTGTAAGATTTATCGACAATGACGGAAAAAGCGGATACGATACTGTAATTATTACAAGCTACAAGACGATCGTGGTAGATTATGTCAACGAGTCAGCTGAAGTTGTAAAAAATCTTTACACAAAGGACTCGACAACGGAAGAGCTTAACCTAGATGCAGGCGCCAAGGATTTTATAAAAATCATTAACGGAGATAACGAAATTTCCATAGAAGACATCAAAAGCGGTGATGTTTTAAGAGTGGCGGAATCCGAGCTTGACGAAAGGCGAAGAGTTGTAGCAGAGCTTTCTTCAAAGCAGATATCCGGCGTTGTTTCAAAAGTAGCCAACAAGGACGAGGTTATACTTACCATTGACGGAAAAGAGTACGCATTATCTGCTGCATATGAGGATATGCTCGATAAAAAGGATCCCAAGGCGTTGGCGATTGAATTAGGAAAATCCTATATATTCGGATTGGACTCTGCCGGCAAAATCGCATATGCCAAAGAGGCAGACGGATTTTTAAGATACGGAATTGTTATGGCAACAAAGATTGATACAGGTTGGCTGGCAAAATGCGAAATAAGACTCTTTACAACAACAGGCGAGGTTAAGGAATATACCTTTGACGAAAAGATAGCGTTTGTTGACAACGAGGGCGAATATGCAGGCGTTGAGCAAAGGGTTCTCGCTGAGGATAAGGTTGGCAAAATTCCGACGGCACGGGGTGGCGAGATTAGTGTAATCAAATATTCGACCAACTCAGACGGCAAAATAAATCATATAGAGCTGCCGCAGGCATATGACAAAGGAAACAACGGAAAGTTCAATGTCACAAGCAGAACTACAAAGATACCATACAGACCAAATAACACCTCGTTTAACTCGGATGTGTATCTTGCCGATGGCGTAGAAGTAATTTTTGTCAACACAGCCAAGATGGCAGACGAGGACGGATATACTCTAAAGGGTACGACCGGTCTTATCGGCGACACTGAGTATGTGTTCAATGCGTATGATGTGGATGACTATAATTTTGCAGAGCTGATTGTTGTTATGGAGGACGAGGTGCTTGCACAAACCGGAGCCGCGAGTGCAAACCTGTTTGTTGTCGACGGTGTGGGACAGATGCTAAACGCAGAAGGCGAAGTGACAGGTGTTATAACAGGTATGATGGGCGGTTACGAAACTTTGACATACTACTGTGATGATGAAGATATAATAAAAGCCGCTTCAAAGGGTGATATTATCTCAGTATATGCCGACAGTATGGGTAATATTGTCTCGGTGTATGCGGAAGGTGCGGACAGCTCAAGCAAATACAATCCGTGGAACAAGGTGGAATATGATAATGATGGCAATCTAAAACCGAGATTCCGCGACCAGTCGCAGATGCATGGTATCTCTAAGGTGGTCTCGGGAACGGTTGTAAGAAACGATTATGCGAACAGTCGCATTAGAATGACAGTTGCAGAAAGCGGAACAGAAAGGGTTTTGCGTACCCCTGCAGATTCTATTGTTATCATTTATGATATGGAAGCTGATACAATAAGCCGTGGTACTCTTAAGGATATAGAAGACGATGCAATAATTACGGTTCAGGTTGTTCGTTCAAAACCGTCAACCTTTATAGTTTATCAATAGACAAGATTTGAGACTGACGAGGTAATTGCATAAAAGATATATTATAGTTCTTGGAGAGGAACTTAAAAAACTACTACACTTATATTAAGAGGAAAGATTTATATGAAAAAATTAATTTCATTATTGTTGACAGTTGTAATGTTAATGTCAATTCTGCCGATGACAATATCAGCAGCAGAGGTTATCGAGCAGGTTAGTACAGACGGATGGGATGTAAAGCTCCGCGGTACCGGTGTCAACCAAGTGGTTAATGCAACTACAACAGAAGTAGTAGTGAGCAGTGCGGAGGCTTATGATGGTAATGGCTCGATGCATATAACATATGACCCTGCAAATCACACAGATGTTACAAGCCCGTATATGCAGATTATGCCTAAAAACATTACACTTGAAACGAGTAGCGTAAAATACAAGGTTACATTTTATTTAAAGAATGAATCAGAGGAAGCTGCTGACGGTACCGCGACAGTAACATTTAAAATGTTAAATGGAACACAAAGAGCATTAAATAAGTATGGTACAGCCGATGTGCCCGATTCAACAAAAGAAGATGCAGGCAACGGCTGGACAAAGTACACACAAGAGGTAACTGTGACTCAATCACATGTGCCTCAGATAGTGCCTACTGCAGCGTGTGACTTCTATGTTGACGGACTTACCATACAAAAGTATGATGCAACTACCGAAACATATGGAGCAGACCTTTTAAACGGCGCAGGTAGCTTTACAATGACAACTGTTCCCGAGGGCGACGATGAAGAAGAGGAAGTAGTAGTAACTACAAACATTCCTGACTTCACAGGCGTTGCACATGATACAACTGCATGGGCTGTTAATTCACACGGTGGTGCTACCGGAACAAATATGCTTGCAGAGGTTGTAAGCTCGGATGCAGCGGTAGGTAATAACTCAATGCACCTTAAATATGATTATAACACAACAGGTTATTATTCGTTCAGACCTCTCCTTTGGACAAGCGAAAAAGGATTAGCTACTAATAATGGTAAGACATATAAGTTGACCTTCTACTACAAGGGTTTAGAGGGCGGAATGAAATTTGCTTGGTATTCAAATAGCCAAAAATCACCCAGCGGTTTCACTACTAATGGAACTGAATTCCTTGCGGTTACTTACACCGATGCGGATAACGGCTGGAAAAAGTGTGAGGTTGAGGGTGTAAACAACAATGCACAGGGTGGATGTATATATTTCTCAACTTCATCAACAGATATTTATCTTGACGGATTTACCGTACAGCTTGTTACAACTGAGGAGGGTGGAAGCAAGACATACGGAGAGGATATTTTAGCAGGCGGCGGTGACTTTGAGGTTACACCTGCTAAGGCATATCAGGTATACGGTGCAAAGATTTTTGATGCAACCGATACAACTGCGGATGCAGTAGAGCTCAGTGCTCTTACAACGAACGAGAGCAACAAAAAGCTTACTGCGGCAGCGTATGTAAAGAACTTTACATCAGAGACACCTGTCAGCGCACAGCTTCTCCTTTGTGTATATGACGGTTATCAGCTTGTTGACATAAAGATGTCAGAGGTGGCTCAGCTTTCTAAAGGTGCAGTTGCAAAATTGCTTGCGTGTACCATAGATATGCCAGAATATACAGAGGTTGGCGATTACAGTGTAAAGGCATATGTGTGGGATAGCTTTGAGGGGCTTGCTCCGCTGACAACTTCAACTGTAATAGATGCAAAATAAAGGATGTTAATAAATGATAAAGTTTTTTAGAGCAATACTTGCAGCTATATGTATAATGGTTGCATTGCCGGTTGCGGCAGCAGCTTCCGGAAATACTTATTGCGAGTTACATTCCATAGAGGTAAAAAGTAATTCGGTCGTTTTACAGGGCAGACAGTTTGTTGATGCACAAAGCCCGATTACACTGACCGCCGAAAAGCAGAGCGATGGCTCTGCTTCGGCGGCAGTAAGTGCAAATTGTTCGGCTGATGGGTGCTTTAGTATTGAGTTTGCGGCAGAGCATACCGCATACAATCTTAATTTTAGCGTTTCAGACAAGAATCTTGCAATGCAGATGGATTTTTCGGAGTATGCAGATTTGTTTGCGGCAAACGCTGATTACTCGATTGACGCTGTTTGTTTCGAGCCGAAGGTTATAACCCTGACAGGAAGCCACGACGCCGAGTCGGGTGCCGGGGTTGGACTTAAACTGATTGACGGAGCAAAAAGCGGACTTGATGCAATAAAGGGTGTTGCTCAGGCGCAATCTGTCGGACAAAACTTTGAGTTAAAGTTTATGGCAGAACGCGGTGAATATGATTTATCAATTGGGGCATACGGTCTGGAGCCACTTAAAACAAGTTTTGTTATCGGTGACATAAGCGACAGTATTACAGAAAAGGATAATGTTGACGCATTGCTTATAAAGCTGAATGATTTTGTCGATAAGCTCTCAGCACAGCTTTCAGAGTGTGAGAGTAAAAATATTGCCGTAGATTACGAAAAGGCATATTATGCTATAATTGAAAAGTTTATCGAGAATATCAGGATCGAACAGGCAAATGGAGATGTGTCCAGAGTCGGACAGTACGATTATGTGTTGTCAAAGCTCTATAATGAGGCATATGACAATCTGCAACAGTATTTAGACGGCAAAAAAACTCCGTTTATTGTTCCCAAATATGTGACGGGTGATATTCGCACCGACGGAACAACAGTTTATGCGACGACCGAGGCAAACGGAGTTCTGGCTGAGAGACCTGTGTTTTTTGTCGGATATGGTCATTGGGATACTGCAGCGGCAGAAATACCGTTTTTGTCGGACATAGGCGCAAATATTACATCTTCTTCGGTTTATATGGACGATGTTATAAAATCGTATAATGCAGAGGGTTGGGATTTCAGTATTCTCAGCAGTAAGCCCGACCGTAGTATGACAATAAAGGCGGCACAAGAGGATAAGGCGTCGGGCGAGTGGTCAATCAAGATGACAACAAAAACCACGGACGACCCCGAGGCGTTCAGCCGTTTGGAACAGTATATCGACATCAAGCCGAACACCGAGTATGTTTTTGGCTTAAAGACAAAAGGTAACGGTACAAGTGTATGGGTTAGCCTTGACGGACTTGCCAAGGCGCAGGACAGAGAATATTTGCAAAACACGCAAGAATGGCATACATATGAATTTGAATATACATCGGACGACGAGCCGATAGGCTTATTCAATATTTATGCCGAATCGGATGTGACATCCCCGCTTTATATAGATGATATCTATGTAAAAGAAAAAGGGTCGGATATTAATCTTTTGAGAAACGGTGATTTTGAGGCGGCGGCAAGACAGTTGACAGCTGACGAGACAGAAGCGGCTGAGCAGGGCTGGTATGTTGACCGAAGAGAGTTCGAGAGATTAAGAGGCATATTTGAAAATGCTGAGGAGTACAATGTTCTGGTCGGCGGCGGGGCAGATTCGACAACACCGCCGGAGTTTATATTGGCGTCTGACCCCGACGCGACAACGGCATCATCTCACTTTGTCCCCTACAAAATAGATAATCAAACGATTCGGAATTTGCTCAGCGTGTATGGAAGAATTTGCGCTGATGTGCACAATGATTATGACTCGGTTTATGATATGCTTTTGATGAATGAGCCGAAAGTTCATACCAATGATGGAAGCTATAACGACGGTGTAACTCCGTATAAGCAGAGATGGGCAGAGTGGCTTGAGAAGAAGTATGGAAACATATCGGCTCTAAACGCGAAATATGGAACGAGATATTCAAGCTTTGAAAGTGTCACAATGCCGAACGGAGTGGAGCGGAATATAAAATATTACGACTATCGCTCGTTCAATGATGAGGTGCTCAGCGAATTTATAAATTGGTATATCGACGAAATGCAGACATCATATCCTGAACTTAAATACCATGTGAAAATAATGCAGTACCTGCGTTATGACTACCCTAATTACTTCCGAGACGGAACAAACTACGAGCTTGTTGCGGATAATATGGATTTAAACGGATGTGATGGATACGGGGCGCCGGATGACGCAAATCGTCCGTTGACTTTTAAAATGGCGTGGTATGATATGCTTACATCTCTGTCAGATAAGCCGGTGTGGGATACAGAAAATCACATATTAAGCGATAAAAGTGTAGTAGAGTATGATAGTATTACACCCGAGTATGTGGGTGCTGATATCTGGAATGGCGCTGTTCACGGCAGAGGTGCATCGGTCAACTGGACATATGACAGGTCAAAGCAAAGTCAGCCTTGGGGAAATTCGCAGTTTGTAAATACAAATTTTGCATTCAGACCTGAGGAAATGGCAGAGGTTTCAAAGACGACACTTGATTTAAACAGATTGTCAAATGAGATTACTGCAATTTCTAAGGAGCAAGCGAAGGTTGCAATACTTTACTCCAGAACAAGTATTGGCTATAACGGCAATCATATGACACAGGTTGCAGAGGCGTATGAGCAGGCAATATTCAGCGGACAAAAGGTTGGATTTATAACCGACTCAAATTCTGAAGATGTGAGCAAATATGAACTTTTGATTGTTCCCGAAGCTACCAATGTGCCATCAAATGTTGTTGACAACATATATAGCTTTGTGCAAAACGGCGGAAAGCTCATACTTCTTGGCTCGAACAGTCTTAGGTATGACGAGGCCAATAATAGTCATAACGCTACAAAATTAAACTATATCTTAGGCGGCGCAGAGCCTGGAACAGTCGCTGATGTCATTGAGAATATGAATATTACAGAGGTTGTTCTCAGGGACGCAGATACAGGTGAGAAACTTGATGATGTAGAGTGGTCATATGCAGAGTATGACGGACAATATGTTGTAAATATATTGAATTATGATATGGAAAGCAGCAAAAATATAGGCGTATATGTCGATGGCGAACAGATAGCAAATTTGACCGAGCTGCGTAGCGGCAAGACATCGGATACGCTCTTGGCAAAGCCTATGCAGGCAATGCTTGTTGCGTTTGATATACAAACCTTTACATTTGATATGGTAGATGAAGGTGGAGAGGTTATCAAGTCGGATGTGAGCACGCTGGAGGCAGGAAAGATAACGTGTACATCAGATGTTGACGGCAGTCTTATTCTTGCTCTATACAAGGATGATGTGCTTATTGATGTGACGATAGGCACAGGTATGATAGAATTTTCGCCTGAAGATGGAAGCGACGACTACCGCCTTATGGCGACAGCGTGGAATATGGAAAATATAGAGCCGCTCGCGCGGAGCAGAAAATTGATATATGCGAAATAGTGACTTTTATCACTAAAAGCAAAGGAGGTAAAGGATGAATTGTTTTAAAAGAATAACAGCAATACTTCTTACAATAATTATGACTGGATTGATGACGCCCGTTTCGGCGTCGCTGACTGCAAATGTGAACGACACCAAGAGTATACCCGCATGGACACTTAATTCACAATTTTCAGAGTCAGGTGTCTATATAGACAAGGATACGGCGGCAGACGGAGAAGCCTCTCTTAAATTAAAGCATGACGGAATAGGTACGGGTTATTGCCAGGCATATACATCGGTGCCGGTAGAAGCAGGTAAAAACTATCGTCTGGAGTTTTATGCAAAAGCCGAAGATGCGAGAGGTACAGATATTGCATTTGATTGGGCACCGAGATATTCGCTTATTCCGATTGCACCGAATTATGATTGGCAGCAGTTTAAGTTTATCTATACTGCGGCAGAAACTACGTCGGTTATTGTGAGATTCTTGTGCGTAGGAAAGACAAAGGGCTTATGGATTGATAATGTAAAATTTTATGATGTATCAAAGCCTGATATAAATCTTATTCAAAACGGCACATTTGAAGGCTTTGACGCACCGATGGAACAAAAGGTGCAGACCGAGTTTGACCCCGAGATGTATCTTAATGTCTACAAGAAGACAATCACGGTTGACGGAAAGCTTGACGATTGGAACGGCATTCAAACCTATGAAATAAAAAACCGTCACGATTTGATGGAAGACTATGACAATATAATAACAGGTAACGCAAGATATTCATATGACGACAAAAACTTTTATTTTGCAATTGAGGTTAACGACCCCGTGCATTATATGGTAGACGGATTTGAGACACAGTATTGGAACAGTGATAGCTTGCAGTTTGCGTTTGCATTGCCTACCGCGGCAAATCAGACACATACGGGTGTGGCGTGGTATCCGAATACGATAGGCATTTATAACGCCAATGATTACTTTACTTCTGAAGTAAGCAGAAATGGTGATATTACTGTTTATGAGGTTGCGATTCCGTGGACAGCAATCAGCAATGGAGTTGTTCCCGATGAGCTTTTGTATAATGCTATTGTTAATAACAATGACGGTAACGGCAGAGAGTATTGTATCGAAATCGATACGGGTATGTCAAACGGCAGAAGCCTTGCTAAGTTCAGACATTTATTTATGTGGCTGCCGGTGGGCGAGGCATACTATCGCATCGGCTGGCCGACACAGGACCTTTCGATAGGTGATAAGGCAGAGGTTACAGTTACTCTTATGAATCCGACAAGTGCAAATAAAACCATAAAGGTAGAAAGCAAGTCGCATAATTTTGCACAGAATATTACATTAAAGCCGGGGGAGAGAAAAGGCATAGTTGTTCCGTTTACATCGGATGTTGCTGAAGATATAAAGGTTGATATTGCATTAAGTGCAGACGGAACTACGGTGAATAACGAAGAGACATTCCCGTTTTACTATAATGAGGCTGAGTATATCGAATGCACAAAGAGAATTGATGCATATGCAGCAGAGCTTAAAGAAATGCTTTTAAAGTGCGAAAATATGGGATTGACCTGTGATTACGAGATTGCATCCCATGCGATAATCTGCAAGTTCAGGGAAAACATGGAAAAAATGGATGCAGCACAGAAGGATTACAAGTATATCAAGTACTACGAGGAAGGTCTAACCAAAATTTACGAGGAAGCAAAAGCAAACCTCAACTCTTATATTAAGGGAGAGAGCAAGCCTAAGGCGGTTCCGAGATATCAGACAGGCGGTTTCAGACTTGACGGAACAACCGTTT
This sequence comes from Clostridia bacterium, assembly GCA_045639145.1. Lineage (GTDB taxonomy): Bacteria > Bacillota > Clostridia > Monoglobales > Monoglobaceae > UMGS1820. The sequence continues at coordinate 40,494 of JAZUCQ010000051.1, forward strand.
ACGGGACAATGGACACCAATGGAGTCAAGGAAGAAAGACCCATGTTTTTTGTAGGGCCGGGTCACTGGACGACCTCGGTAAATGAAATTCCTTTCTTTGCAAAGTTGGGCTTTAACTATACATCGACAGCAATTTATATGACAGATGTTTTAAAGACTATTAATTCAGCAGGTTGGAGCTTTGATAATCTGAACGATGGTGCTCAAAACGCAGAGATTGTCGAGGAAGACGCAGGCGGTGGAAAATTCAGCATTAAATTTTCCAACAGTGCAGGCTGGGTTGCAGGCAAGCACAGACGAATTCGTCAGGAGCTCAACCTTAAACCCAATACGGATTACGAATTTGGACTTAAGGCTAAGGGTGATGGTGCGAATATTTTCGTAAGTCTTGACGGACTTGCAAATGTTCCGGGCAGAAAGGTTCCGAGTAACACCACCGACTGGACAGAATACAATTGGGTACAAAATTCGGGAGATGCACCCAATGGTCAGTACAACATCTATATCGCAAATCAGGCAACAGACCTTTATCTTGATGATATTTATGTAAGAGAAAAGGGCACAGATGTAAATCTGCTCAAGAATGGTGATTTTGAGTATGCGACAAGAGAGTTGACACCGGCAGAGCTGAAACTTGCTGACATGGGATTTTATATTGACAGAGCAGAGTTTGACCGCTATGAGGAAGCAATAAAGCGTGCAGAAGAGAATAACTTTATGCTTCAGGGCTGTGTATCTATAACACATATTCCTGATTTCGTCTACGATTTAGACCCCGAAATCGGCTCGGCATCATATCACTTTATGCCTTATGCGATTGATAACGAGACCTTGCGTGATTTCTTTGATATATGGGCAGAGGTATCGCTTGATGTTCAGGGAGACACACCTGCTATTCAGGATATTATGGGATCAAACGAGCCTAAGGTATTTACATATCAAAGCGAGCATTATGTTCCAAGCTGGATAGAATTCTTAAAGAACAGATATGGTACGGTTGAAAAACTTAACGAAACATGGGGAGCAGATTATAACTACACATCATTTGACGAGATAAATATGCCGAAAATTGAGGAACCGACACCTCTTTATGCTGATTATATGGACTTCAATGATGAGGTAATGAACGACTTCTTAAAATGGTATACCGAGGCTCAAAGGGAGAAATATCCCGATTTGCTCTATCATCATAAGGTTATGCAGCATATCCGCTATGACTACAAAAATTATCTGACTCAGGGAACAAATCTTGAAATTTTGAGTGATTATGTTGATTTGAATGGTTGCGACGGTTGGTCTGATATGAACAATTGGCAGAGACCGATGCAGCTTACCATGGCGTGGAATGATATGATGATTTCTCTCAAGGATGCACCTGTATGGGATACAGAGACTCATATAACTACGGATAATGCTGTAATAATCAAAGATGATATAGATGCAGATTATGCTGCGGCAAATGTGTGGAACGGTGCAGTTCATGGCAGAGGAGCGGCACAGGTATGGACATGGGATGATACCATTGCTTTGACTCCGTGGAAAAATCCGACTATGTCATCGGCAAATATGATATTCCAGCCACTTACAACATATGAGATTTCTAAAACCGCTATGGATATGAACCGCCTGTCATATGAACTGACAGCTATTGCTGAGGAAGAGCCTGAAGTTGGCATTATTTTCTCAAGACTCAATATGTTTTATAACAGCGATTATGTAGAAAAGTTTGACGATGCATACAGAAATATAATATACAGCGGTCAAAAGGTCGGTGTTGTAACCGATACAAGACCTGAGGATATGCACAAATATAAGCTCTTGGTTGTTCCTGAAACGACAAATGTTACAGAGGATATGATGAATAACATAAAGACCTACATTGAAAATGGCGGTCAGGTTGTAATAACAGGCGAGGGTGCTCTTACAAAGACAAAGTATAATAAGCCGCATAATTCGGCGCTTGTTGATTACATCTATAAAAATGCAGATACAACAAGCAGCGTTGCAGATAAAATTCAGGCTATGAATATGTCGGATGTTATGCTTATAGATGCAGAAACAGGCAAAAAGGTTTATGGCGTTGAATGGTCATATGCTGAGTACAACGGAAACATTGTTGTAAATATTTTAAATTATCACAATGACACACAGGGCGATAAGACGGTGAAAATTATGTATAAGGGAAACGAAGTGAAAGAATATACTGAACTTCGCAGCGATGAAAAACTCGCAGGTGAGCTTACATTAAAACCATATTGCCCCGTACTTGTACAGTTTGGTAAATAAAAACATGGGGCTGCGGCGTGTGCTTGCAGCCCCAAATCTTAAGGGGAAGAGTATAGAAAATGAAGAGAATTTTATTTCAGGGAGATTCAATAACGGATATCAGGCGTGCACTTGATAATGATATGCTGATGGGTATGGGATATGCCACTATGGTTGGCGGTGAACTTGCGCTGAAAAATCCCAGCAAATTTGAGTTTGTAAACCGCGGAATCGCAGGCAACAGAGTGGTTGATATATATGCAAGAATAAAAAAAGATATAATAAATCTTAAGCCTGATGTAATGAGTATTCTGATAGGAATAAATGATGTCTGGCATGAGATAGGCGAAAAAAACGGCGTAGATGCAGACAAGTATTTTAAGATATACTCAATGCTTATCGAAGAGGTTAAGGCCGCATTGCCTGATATTAAAATACTGATACTTGAACCGTTTGTATTAAAAGGCGAGGCAACAGAGGGAAATTGGGAAGTTTTTAAAACCGAAACCGGCAAAAGACGGGAAATGGCAAAAAGAGTTGCTGAAAAATATGATTTAAAGTTTGTTTCTCTGCAGGAAAAGTTTGACGAAGTCGAAAAGCTGGCACCCGCTGCACAATGGGTTCTTGACGGAGTTCACCCCACATATGCGGGCCATTGCCTGATTAAAGAAGAGTGGATTAAGGCGTTTTACGAGCTTTGGGAGGAATAAAATATGTCACTTGCGAATGAATATATAAGAAAACTTGATTTTTGGATAAATAATGTTCCCAAAAGAATATACAAACCAATAGAAGAGTTTGGGTTTGAGGGATTTTTTACATATGACAGACTAACGCTTGACGAAGCAAAGGCATATGAAAGGCAAGCACTGCCGACAGGAACGGAATGGGGAAAGAAGTGGGAATATGGCTGGTTTTTCACTACAATAACCATTCCTGAGGAGTGTGCGGGCAAGAGAGTAGTATTTTCTGCTCATCAGGGTGAGAGCGTTGTGTTTGTAAACAATAAGGTATATGGCTCGTTTGATCGTGAGCATTCGCATATTACACTTTGTTATTGTGCAAAAGGGGGAGAAACCTTTGATATTGCAATTGAGGCATATGCCGGACATTTTGGAGATGATGACCTTTTTCTGCGTGACAAGGTAGACCTTGTTTTAGAGGATGTTGGCATAGGCGAATTTGGAGAGAATATATTACAAAAAACTGTACGCAACGGAAATGTTGGTATATTTTACGAAGATGTTTTTCAGTTGTGGATGGATGTAAAAACGCTCTATTCTTTGCGTAAGGAGCTTGATGAGTATTCATTAAGGCTTGAAAAAGTAGACAAGGCGCTTAAAGATATGATAAATGCAGTTGATATTGAACTGCCTATGGATGAATTTCTTGAAGCGGTAAAAAAAGGCAGAGAAATATTGAGGCCTGCACTTGAGTGTAAGAATGGCTCAACTGCACCGACAATGTATGTGACAGGGCATTCGCACCTTGACCTTGAATGGCTCTGGACAACTAATGAAACACGCAGAAAATGTGCAAGAACGCTTGGTAATCAGCTAAAGATTATTGAGGAATATCCCGAGTATAAATATATTCAAAGTCAGCCATGGATTTTAAATACTGTAAAGAATGAATACCCTGATTTATACGAAGATGTAAAGAAAGCCGTTGCAAACGGCAATATAATTGTCGAGGGCGGTATGTGGGTAGAGTCTGATACAAATTTGTTATCGGGAGAAAGCTTGATAAGACAATTTGTGAAGGGCAAAAAGTTTATAAAAGATGAATTCGGCAAGGACAGTGAGATATTTTGGCTGCCTGACAGCTTCGGAATGACAGGCTCGTTACCACAGATTTTAAAAGGATGCGGTATAAAATATTTCTATAATGCAAAGCTTATGTGGCAGTACAATGGTGGTGAACCATATACTTC